>CANQQC010000010.1 GCA_947625925.1 uncultured Clostridia bacterium
ATTCAGTAGCAGGAGCAATTGCTGGATTAGTAAAAGAATCAAACAAAGCAGAAATGCAAGCAATTGGAGCAGGAGCATTAAACCAAGCAGTTAAAGCGGTGGCAATAGCTAGAGGTTTTGTAGCACCAGCAGGTGTTGACCTAGTATGTATACCTGCATTTGCTGAAGTTGAGGTAGAAGGAGAAGACAGAACAGGTATAAAGCTGATTATAGAGTCAAGAAATTAAAGATATATATTAAAAAGGGGTAAAATTGATAAGTAATCAAAATTTACCCCTTATTTTTATATAATAATCTTGAAATTTTCGTACTTTTAGGATATATTAAGTATTGTAAAAAAACGTACATATTTGAAAGGAGGTTCTTGTGTAAACATAAATTTTACATAGGATATCAAATTATGATGAAATCTAATTTTTTTAAATATGTTTTTATAGTATTTGTTGTTGTAATAATGGTCTTTGCAATTTATAAAATAAGAACAGATGAAGAGGCAAAAGCTCAAATGCAACAAACACAAGCAATAGAAAGTGAGCAATCAAAAGTAAGAGAAATCAATTTAGGAATTGCAGAGTATGACACAATGAATCCAATTACAAGTACAAATAAAAATGTACAAGATATACAAAAACTAATATATGAGCCATTAGTAGATTTGACAACAGAATATAAAGCTGAACCATGTCTTGCATCAGAATGGGCTAAACAAACAGATACATCATATATAATAAAATTAAGAGAAGGTGTAAAATGGTCTAATGGTAAGGAGTTTACTGCTAAAGATGTTAGATTTACAATAGATAGATTGAAAGATACTCAATCAATTTATTCATATAATGTAAGTGAGATAATTCAAGTAGAAGTAGTTGATGATTACACATTAAAAATAACCCTAGAAAAAGAAGTTCCTTTTTTTGAATATAATCTTATTTTTCCAATTGTTGCAGAAGAGGGATATTCAAATGAAAGTATTCCTTTAGGAACAGGAAAATATAAAATTATTCAAGAAACAGCAGAAAATATTGTATTAGAAAAAAATCAAGAATGGTGGGGAACTGAAAAAACAAAATTATCACTAGAAAAAATTACGATAAATAAATTTGCATCTTTAGGAGAAATGTATAATAGTTTTAAAATTGGAAATGTTGATGTGATAAGTACAGACAATAATAATTTACAAGAATATATAGGAAAAATAGGTTATAATGAAAAAAAGATACAAGGACGTGAGCATACTTTTCTAGTATTAAATACTCAAAATAATTTTTTATCATCAACTAAAGTTAGAAAAGCAATATCTTATTCGTTAGATAGAGATAATATTGTATCAAGTGTATTTACAAATTCTTATTATAAATCTGATTTTCCTTTAGGATATGGATCATGGTTATATCAATTGCAAGATACAAGTCAAGATTATAATCCTGAACAGGCAAAACAGGAATTAAGTGATGAAGGATGGACCTATTTAAATAGAAATTGGCAAAGAAATATAACAACAACTACATCAACAAATAATAGGTATAATAGATATAGTAGATATAGAACTAGAAGATCAACACAAATATTACAATTTAATTTGTTAGTTAAGGCAAGTGATGCTAATAAAGTAGCTGTTGCAGAAAATATAAAAGAACAATTAGCAAATCAAGGTATAATAATAAATATTGTACAAGCAGGTGATTCACAATATTCAAGTAGTTTAGATTCAAAAAGTTATGATATTGCACTTTGTAGTATTTATACATCAGCTAATCCTAGTATGGAGACATTTTTTGGAAGTAACAATTTAGCAAATTATACTAATGATGAAGTAACAGAACTAATAAAAGAAGTAAAGAATACAACAGATGAAACAGTTTTAAAAGAGGATTACAAAAAAATAGCAGAAATATATAAGTCAGAAGCGCCATATATTAGTTTATATTCAAATAATTATAGTGTTGTATATAGTGCAAGTTTGATAGGAGATTTTTCACCAAATTGGTTTAGTAGTTTTTATAATGTAGAAACATGGGCTAAATAAATTTTTGAAAAGGTATTGACAAAACAAAAATTTGGTATATAATACAAATATCAAACAAAAGTTCAAATAGTTATTAGTCAATAATAGGCTATGTAGAAACATATTAAGGAGGAAAAAACATGGAAGAAAATACAGAAAAGAAGAAAGCATTAGAGGTGGCTATGAGCCAAATAGAAAAACAATTCGGAAAAGGTTCAGTTATGAAACTTGGAGAATTTAAAGCAATGGAAATAGAAGCTATTCCAACAGGAGCTTTAAGCTTAGATATCGCATTAGGAATAGGAGGAGTTCCTAGAGGAAGAATAATAGAGGTATTTGGACCTGAATCATCAGGAAAAACAACATTGGCATTACATATTGTGGCAGAAGCACAAAAAACAGGAGGAGAAGCAGCTTTTATAGATGCAGAACATGCTTTAGATCCAGTTTATGCAAAAAAATTAGGAGTTGATATAGATAATTTAATAGTATCTCAACCAGATACAGGAGAACAAGCTCTTGAAATAACAGAAAGTTTGGTTAGAAGTGGAGCTTTAGATGTAATAGTAGTTGACTCAGTAGCAGCTTTAGTTCCAAAGGCAGAAATTGATGGAGAAATGGGAGATTCTCATATGGGTCTACAAGCTAGATTGATGTCTCAAGCATTAAGAAAACTTGCAGGAGCAATAAATAAATCAAAAACAGTAATAATATTTATAAATCAATTAAGAGAAAAAATTGGAGTTATGTTTGGTAATCCTGAAACAACAACAGGAGGTAGAGCATTAAAATTCTATGCATCAGTAAGATTAGATATAAGAAAAATAGAAAACATTAAACAAGATGGTGAGTTTAAAGGAAGTAGAGTTCGTGTAAAAGTAATCAAAAATAAGGTTGCACCACCTTTTAGAGAAGCTGAATTTGATGTTGTTTACGGCGAAGGAATTTCTAAAGAAGGAAATATTTTAGATATGGCTGTAAATCTTGATATAATCGAGAAATCTGGATCATGGTTCTCATATAATGGAGACAGAATAGGACAAGGTAGAGAAAATGTAAAGAAATGGTTAAAAGAAAATCCAGATGTTTTAGCAGAAGTTGAAGAAAAAGTAAGAAATAATTTTGAAAAAGCATTTGAACAAAGCTTAGGAGAAGAGCTACCTTCTGTTAATGATGAAGAAGAAAAACCTAAATCAAAAAAATAATTAGGGAGAAAAAATGTATTCAATAGAAGAATTTGATAAAGCAAAAACACAAGTATTAAAATATATATTATATCAAAAAAGATGTGAGCAAGAAATAAGAACTAAATTTTTAAATAAAATAGATGAAAATATGTTAGAAGATATAATAGAGTATTTAAAAGAAGCTGGATATATCAAAGATAATGAATATATAGAGTCAAAAATATATAATTTTAAATCTTTAAAAAATTTATCTATAAGAGAAGTAAAATATAAATTATTATCAAAAGGAATAGATAAAAATGTGTTAGAAAATTATATAGATTCTCATATAGATGAAATGAATGAATATGAAATTAAATCGGCTTCAAATATAATAAATAAAAAAATAAATACTTTGCAAATAGAAGAAATAAAAAGCTATTTATATAAAAAAGGTTATAAATCTGATAATATAAATGAAGCAATAGACAATATAGAATAGATAAGGAGTATAAAATGGCTGGATTATTAACATTACAAACAAAAAAATATGCTATAAAAATAGACAATTTTGAAGGTCCATTAGATTTATTATGTCATTTAATAGATAAAAATAAAATGGATATATATGATATACAATTGTCAGAGATAACAGATCAATATATACAATATTTAAATGAAATGGAAGAATTGAATTTGGAAATAGCAAGTGAATTTTTAGTAATGGCATCAACATTGTTATATTTGAAATCAAAGAATTTAATTCCAAAGCAAAATGATGAGGAAGATGATGAATTAACTGAAGAAGAGTTAATAAGACAAATTATTGAATACAAAAAATATAAAGAAATTACAAAGAAATTAAAGCAAACATATTTAACAAATTCAAATAGATACTTTAAAAATGAGGAAAATATTAAATTGCCAAATCAAAGAATAGAAGAGGAATATAAAGAAGGAATTATTCCTAAAGTTTATGCTAACTTAATAGAAAAAAATAGCAGTAAGATAAACCAAAATGCAAAAAACATAGAAAAAATAGCAATTACTGATACTTATACTGTTGCAAGTAAAGTTAAGGAAATATTTAAAGTATTAGTGAAGAAAAAAAAGTTTGTTTTTAATAAGTTATTCTCTATAAATAAGAGAAATAAACAAGAAGTAGTAACAGCTTTTACAGGGTTATTAGAGTTATCAAGAAGAAGCAAAGTTATAACTAATCAAGAAAAACAATTTGGAGATATAACAGTTGAAAAAGCTAAAAAAGTTAGCTGATTATTGATTAAAAAGTAAGAAATTGGAAAAGCTAATATAAACCAATTCCTAGAAATAGTCTAAGGAGGTGGGTATATTGGCTTTTCTTTTTTATATTTTTATAGCATTAATCATTATAAATCTTTTAATAATTACAAGTAAAATAGAAATAGGAATAGACAATTTTAAATATTTAAGAAAAAATAAGAAAGACTTTTTTAGTAATAAAATAAATATACAAAGGAAAAAAATTATATTAGTTAATATAAAATTATATTTACTAGGTAAAATACCGGTATTATCAATAAAAGTTGATGAAGACAAATTGAAAAGATTAAAAAAGATGAAAGTAGTCAAAAGCTTTGAAAAAAGAATAAAAAAAAGAATGAATAAATTAGAAACTGAATTCTTTAAAAATTTTAATAAAAATATCAATTCTAGAATAGTAGAGGATGTTATAGAATTTACAAATAAATTAAAATGTAAATTAAAAAATATACAGTTAAAAGTGAATTTAGGATTTGAAAATGTTATTTTAACTTCTATATCAATACCTATTGTTACGACTATTATTTCACTATTATTAAGAAATATTGAATTTAATGTAAATAATAATCATTATGAAGTATGTCCAATATATAATTTGGAGGATTCTAGAAGTGAAATAAATATTTGTCTAAAATGTATAATTGAGTTAAAAATGATACATATTATATCTATAATGTATATCATTAAAAAGCAAAGGAGAGTGAAAGAAAATGGCAGAACATCCAATAGAAGGTCTTATGACTACAGCTATGAATAGTATTCAAAATATGATTGATGTTAATACAATTATAGGAGAGCCTATAGAAACATCCAACAATATTATAATTATACCTATATCAAAAGTGTCATTTGGTTTTGCAGCAGGTGGAAGTGAATTTAAAGGAGAAACTATTGATGAATATCAAAAAAAGGATAAAGAAGAAGCAATCCAATATAGATTACCATTTGGTGGAGGATCAGGAGCAGGTGTATCAATTAACCCTATTGCATTTTTAGTTATACAACAAAATAGCGTAAAATTAATGCCAGTAGCCCATTCTTCATCAATAGATAAGTTATTAGATTATATACCTGAAGTGATTGAGAAAGCAAACAATATGATAAACAAATGTGTACAAAATAAAAAAGAAGAAACAAATAAAATAATAAATCATATAGAAAAAACATCTAAACAAGCACAGAAAAAAATTGATAATGAAAAGGAAAAAATAAAAAAAGAAAAAGAAGATAAAAAAGAACCAAAAATAGAAATTGAATACGAATATGATGAAACAGGCGGTTTTGAAGATAATATAGAACTAGACGATTAAAATCAAAAGAGCGAGGAGATTTAAATAATCTTCTCGCTCTCCTAGTCTATAAGCTAGACTAGATGTTCTTCGAAACTATGAAAATCTGTGATAAAGAAATTCATGGTTTCACAAACATTTTTGTTGTTAGTTGCTAATACCTATGTTATCAAAGCTATTTAGATTGATACTACCAGTTGCAGATTCGTCTACATAAGTTACTGTTACCTGATCACCTACAGATGTTACTGGAAGTTCATCAGAAATAGTATAAGAAGCAATGAATAGTTTGGACATATCGTTGTTGATAATCATGTAGTAATATGTTGAACCATTTTCAATATTTGAACCTATTCTAGAGATTGTTCCAGTAATTGAAAAGTCTCCTAAATTACTATCGAAATCAACTGATTTTCCACTATTATTAATTGCATTTATGTAGGCTCTTTTTGCTTCTGAAACAGTAGATCCAGTTTCAACTATTGAGTAATCTTCAATAGATAGCAATGCATAGGATTTAACTAGACCTTCCGAATCCTTGAGAGTACAGAAGTAAGTTGCAATACCAGAAACATTTAGAGGAATAGGCGTAGTAGCTTTATATCCCATGTTCTGAACTTTACCTTCCGCACTGCTCATCGCAGCTTCTTCCGTTGCACCTACCATTCGATACAATTTAGATTCTTTAGTTCTTGTATTAACTAAAATAAATCCAATTGTACCGTTATCTCTACCAACAGAACTAAGTCCTGTATAGTAATAACAACTACCTTCATTGTAGACCGTAGTTATGTGTTCGGTCATTGAAAGTTTGTCTCGATCAGAGAAGTTCCAGAAACCATGGACATATTTGCCATAGTGTTTAATCTGATTAATAATAAAACTTTCTGGTTGAATGATATCAACCCAAGAAGGAGTGTCTTCGATGCTATACCACTGGGTACTACCAGTTTGTGGATCACAGATGACAACACCAGTTGCTTCAGGATTTCCAAACAAAGTAGTATTTTTGTAAGTGGTTACTACCCAATATGGATAACCTTCATCGTTTAGTTCAAAACTATATTCGGTTAAACCAATAGAAGCATATCCATTAAATCTCAAATGACGTTTTAAATCAGAATTAAAGAATGCACTATGTGTATACTTTAATGTAATAGGTTTATCATCTAATTTTTGAATTAGATTTACGTCATTTGCATTAGTTGCAGAAATTTCAACAAATCCCTTTGTACCACTTTGATTATTGAGCCATTTTAAAAATCCTCTATGTTCAAGTGGTGCAATATAAACTAACTTTCCATTAACGGATTGTTTGTTGGTAAATTTGCCTACTTCCATTTGACTTCCTAAAGCTAGTTCTTCACCAAGCTTTTTATCAGCTAGTTTTTCAGCTAAGGGAATGTCAACAACTGGAATTTGAGAAACATCGACTTCTAATAAATCTTCTTTAAAGTCTTTTTCTTGTATTTCACCAATTTGATTGTACATAGTATTTGCATGGAAAAGTGCAGAGCTAAAAAGCCAACATAATCCAAATAATAGTATTAAAACCAATAGTGAAATAACAAAAGTAACTACAATTGTGAAAAGATCATCGAAATCTTCCATTTTCCAAATTAAGGCAATTAAAACCAAAAATACTACACCGATTCCGATAAAGAATATACCATCGAGATAAAATAAACTGACGGTAGGTAGCCATAAGTAATAAATAAGTCCATATAATAGGACTAACGCAACAGTTATAATACCTTTTTTCATTTTAGTACCTCCCATTAAGTAATCTAGGTATTATTATGGATGTTTGTTAAGAACGTAATCTATTTGATATTTATCAAATAGAAAAACTAAAACAACCATATATATATTATACCATATTTTACAAGGAAAGTCAAAGTTATGTAAATCAACAAAAATTATAAAAAAAGATAATACAATGAAGAACTAAGTTTTAAATTAGTTCATTTTTTTGTTAATAATATAAAAAATTAGTACATATTATTAAACATATAAATCTATTATATAATTGGAGGGAATTATGAAACGAAAAATAATATGTATAATACTTACAACAATATTTATAAGTTGCATAACAATTCCTTGTTTTGCAGCAATAGAAGTTACAGATGATAATTCACTAAATCTTGAGTCTGGATCTGCTGTTTTAATAGAACAAACAACAGGTCAAGTATTATATGCACATAATGCTCATGAACAATTAAGACCTGCATCAGTAACAAAAATTATGAGTATATTACTAATTATGGAACAAATTGAAAAAGGAGCTTTATCATATGATGATCGAATACCTTGCTCTGAGACTGCATCAGCAATGGGAGGTTCTCAAATATGGTTAGACACAAAAGAAACACTCTCTGTTGATGAAATGTTAAAAGCCATTTGTGTCGTCTCTGCAAATGATTGTGTTGTAGCAATGGCAGAATATATTGCAGGTACACAAGAGGCTTTTGTGCAAATGATGAATGATAAAGCAAAAGAATTAGGGATGAACGATACAACTTTCAAAAATTGTCATGGAATAGATGAAGATGGACATGTGACATCAAGTTATGATATAGCATTGATGTCAAAAGAACTTTTAAATAAATATCCAGAAATAACTAAGTATACAACAATATGGATGGATTCACTACGCGACCGGAAAATCTGAATTAGTAAATACTAATAAACTTGTAAAAAACTATGAAGGAGCAACGGGATTAAAAACAGGATCAACTTCACTTGCTCTATATAATCTTTCTGCAAGTGCTACAAGAAAAGGTTTATCTTTAATTGCAGTTATAATGAAAGCTCCATCAACAAAAATTAGATTTGCTGAAGCACAAAAATTATTAGATTATGGTTTTAGTAATTATACATTTAAAGAATTTGGTAAAAAGGATCAGCTAGTAACAAATGTAAAAATAAATAAAGGATTAAAATCAAATATTGATTTAAAATTAGAAAATACAGTTGGTGTAATACTGAAAAAAGGAGAAGATAAAAAAATTGAACAACAAATGCAAATTGAAGAAAATATTTTTGCTCCAATTGAAGAAGGGCAAAAATTAGGAGAAATGAGATATGTTTTAGATGGTGAAACTTTAGTTAGTTCTGATATTGTTGCAACAGAATGTGTAGAAAAAGTTAATTTGTTTTCTATGTCAAAATCTATATGCTATAACTGGATAAATTTATTAAGAGGACAATAATAAAAGAGCTTTCAAAGCTCTTTTATTGTCTTATTAGTTTTATAATAGAAACTGTAACAACTTTAGAATCTGTTAAAGCTTTTATTTTTATATCATGCCCAGTAGAATTAACAAACTTTAAATCATAACTTCCATAAGCAACAGCAGCATCTCTTCCTTTTTGTATATATGGAACATAGTTACTATGTTGATGTTTTTCTGTAATTTCTATATTGGGTATTGGTAAGATAGCATTATATAATGTTGTACTTATCTGACAATTTCCACCACCTAATCCTTTTTTCTTATTACCATTTGCATCAAAAATATCAGCCTTTAAATATCCTTCATTAGTGTTTGCAGGGCCAACAGTATTGCAAAAAGAAAAGGTAGAAGTATTTGCAACAATTGTATCATTTAACTTTGAACAAGTTATATTTATATTATTTTGTCTTGCAGTATCTGTAGAATAAATCTTTGTTGAAAAAGTTCCAATTTCTTCTTCTGTTATAGTTGGTTTATCTGATTTAGAAGTTGACTCATTTTTATTTGAATTATCTTTATTATTATTATTATTATTGCTATTATATGAAGTTTTTTGTGCTTCATAATTGTTTGAGGAATACGGTTGATAAAAATATGTATTCCAGACAAAAATAGATACTAATATAATGGCAACAACTATAAGAAATATAATTATAAGCCATTTAGATTTATTATTTTTTCTTTTCAAATTTAATCACCTAGTAATATAATAACCAAAAATATTAAATATATGTGAATTTACTTGACTTTTCAAATAAAAAAAAGTATAATTATATATAGTTTTAATAAAAGAGGGGAAAAGATATGTTAGCAAAACATTGGAAAAAAATAGCAATGATTATATTGATTGTAGCTTGTGTATTTAATGTTATGAGTAAATTAGTAAATAAGTTATCATTAGATAAAGAAATGTTGCAATCTGCTACATATGTATATGAAGAAAATAAAAACAAATAAAACTTGAATAAATCTACAATTTATGTTATGATATAAGTTAGTCAGATTATGAAAAGATGAGAAAGAGGTGAACTTAAATGAAAAAGGATTTACATCCAGAATATAATGATACAACAATAACATGCGCATGTGGAAACGTTATGGAAGTTGGATCTACAAAAAAAGATATGAAAGTAGACGTATGTTCAAAATGTCATCCATACTGGACAGGAAATTTAAGACAAGAAACAGTTGGTGGTAGAGCAGACAGATTTAAGAAAAAATACGGACTTGCATAAAAATAAAGAAACTAGGAAAAATCTAGTTTCTTATTTTTTTATTTAATTATTAAATCTTCTAAGTATATTTTGGAAATAATAGATTGAATATTATCATCTGTTAAATCATTGTATATTGATAATTTAACTTTTTTATTTTTGAATGGCAATAAAATTTCTCCTTCTGGAGTAAGATAAATAGAATAATTAAAGTCATCAATAATAAGTTCAACCAATTTATTATCATGAGTATCATATCCATATCCAAGCTTTTTAAAATTATCTCCATCTTTTTGATATAATTCAACATATGGTCTATATGCGTTATACTTTTCATCCATAATTTCATATGTTGCAATATATATTTTTTTCAATACAATATCATACAATTTAATTTTATCAATTAACTTAATATCTAATAAATTAAATTGTTTAGTTTCATTAATAGGATAATGATCCAATTTATTGACAGGGACATTACCAAGATATGGATTGACAGTTAATTCAAAAGTAAAGTCTAAAAATGCTTTCATATCTAATTTAGCCCATAAAGTAACTAAATCTTCTTTATATTTTTTTGATTCTTTATTTATTCTTAATAAATTATATATACATAATTGCTCTAAGTATTTAAAATTATTTACTAATTTAACTCCACAAGTAGTTGCTCTATAGCAAACTAAAGAGGCAAATGAATCTTTATATTTACTTTTTGTTTTTTTAGATGGTAATAAATTATTAAATTGTTTCATAAAAAATCTCCTTTAAAATATCTTATACTTTAATTATATCATTAAAAAGTCAAAGTGAAAAGTTAATCTTGCAAAATGATGAAAATTGTAATAAAATAGCAATTATAATAAAAAAAGAAGGAGTTAGAAATGGCAGAATATTCACCAATGATGCAAAAATATCTTGAAACTAAAGAAGAATATAAAGACAGTATTTTATTTTATAGATTAGGAGATTTCTATGAAATGTTCTTTGATGATGCCATTTTAGCATCTAGAGAACTAGAACTTACATTAACAGGTAAAGACTGTGGACAAAAAGAAAGAGCTCCAATGTGTGGTATACCATATCATGCAGCAGAAATGTATATTTCAAGATTAATTGCTAAAGGATATAAAGTAGCAATATGTGAACAACTAGAAGATCCTAAAAATACAAAAGGAATTGTAAAAAGAGGTGTGATAAGAGTTGTAACACCAGGAACAATAATAGAGACAAATATGCTTGAGGAAAGAAAGAATAATTATATTATGTCCATATATAAGGCAGGAATATATTTTGGAATTAGTGTATGTGATATTTCAACAGGAGAGTTTTTAAGTAGTGAAATTAGACAAGAAAATAATTTTGCACAATTATTAGATGAAATGGCTAGATATACACCATCAGAAATAGTAATAAACTCTATGATGGCTGATTCTTCCGAAGAATTGAAAAAAATCAAAGAAAGATTTGAACTATATATAACTCGTTTTAATAATGAATTCTTTACAAAAGAAAAAAATGAATTATCAAAACAAATGAAATATATTGATAATTCTGGAAAAGAAATAAAAAATATTGAAGAAAAAGAATTAGCTTTATGTTCAATAAATGCGTTACTAGAATATATTTTTCAAACACAAAAAACTGGTTTAGAACATATCAATAAAATCAAAATGTATAATACTGCAAAATATATGGCATTAGATATAAATGCAAGAAGAAATCTAGAAATAACAGAAAAAATGCGTGATAAAACAAAAAAAGGAACTTTATTATGGGTATTGGATAAAACATCTACATCAATGGGTGGCAGAATGCTTTCTAGATGGATAAGTGATCCATTGATAGATTCTTTAGAAATAAATAAAAGATTAAATGCTGTAAAAGAATTAAAAGAAGATATTATGCTAAGAGGAGATATAATTGACAACTTAAAAAAAGTATACGATATCGAAAGATTAGCAGGTAAAATGGCATATGGTAATGCAAATGCAAGAGATATGATTACATTAAAAAATTCGTTATATAAATTACCAGAAGTAAAAAAATCCTTACAAATATGTAAATCAGATTTATTAAAATATTTGTATGATAATTTAGATGAATTACAAGATATATATGAATTGATTGAAAAGTCAATAGTTGATGATCCACCAATGACTATTAAAGAGGGAGGAATTATAAAACTTGGTTATCATGAAGAAATTGATAGATTAAAGACAGCTACAACAGAAGGAAAAAATTGGATAATAAAATTAGAGGCTGAAGAAAAAGAAAAAACAGGAATCAAAAATTTAAAAGTAGGATTTAATAAAGTTTTTGGATATTATTTAGAAGTTACAAAATCATATTTAAATCAAGTGCCTGAATATTTTATTAGAAAACAAACTTTAACAAATGCAGAAAGATTTATAACTGAGGAACTAAAAAAATTAGAAAATGAAATACTAGGTGCAGAAGAAAAAGTAATAAATTTAGAATATAATGAATTTACTAAAATAAGAGAAAAAATTGCAAGTAATATAAAAAGATTACAAAAAACAAGTGAAATAGTATCAACATTGGATGTATTAACTTCTTTTGCTCAAGTGGCAGAAGATATGAATTATTGTATGCCAGAGGTAAATAATTATGGTTGTATAGATATAAAAAACGGAAGACATCCAGTAATAGAAAAAATGTTAGGTGCAGGAGAATTTGTTGAAAATGACACATATTTAGATAAAGAAGAAAATAGATTATCAATAATAACTGGTCCTAATATGGCTGGTAAGTCAACATATATGAGGCAAGTTGCTTTAATAACACTAATGGCACAAGTTGGTAGTTTTGTTCCAGCAGAGAAAGCAAAAATTGGAGTAGTTGATAAAATCTTTACAAGAGTTGGTGCATCTGATGATTTGAGTATGGGACAAAGTACTTTTATGGTTGAAATGATGGAAGTTGCATCGATATTAAAAGAAGCAACAAGTAATAGTTTAGTTATACTAGATGAGATTGGAAGAGGAACATCAACATATGATGGGTTATCCATAGCATGGGCAGTAGCAGAATTTATTGCAGATAAAGAAAAATGTGGAGCAAAAACTCTATTTGCAACACATTATCATGAGTTAACACAATTAGAAGATAAAATTGAAGGAATAAAGAACTATTCAATAGCAGTAAAAGAAAAGGGAGAAGATATAATCTTTTTAAGAAAAATAGAAAGAGGAGGAACTGACGAAAGTTATGGTGTACATGTTGCAAAACTTGCAGGAGTTCCAAAAACAGTCACAAAAAGAGCAAATGAAATTCTTCGTAATTTAGAAAAAAATAGTATATTAAAAGAGAAGAAAGAAACTAAACAAGATAAAAAGCAAGTAAATGGACAATTTGATATGTTTAACTATAAATTAGCTGAAATTGCTCATGAATTAGATAAAATCAATATAAATGAATTAACACCTATTGATGCAATGAATACTCTAGTAAAAATTAAAGAAAAAATGAAATAAAGCATAAAAAGGACTCTTAGCATAAGGTCCTTTTTATAGTAAATAAGTGTGAATTTTTTGTGAATTTTATTTAGACTGACCCGCCAGTCTAAATACTTTTTGATAAAAATATGATATAAAATAATATGGAAAAATTATAGGCATAGAAAGGAAGAATTCTAATATGGACAAAAGATTATATGATTGTTTAAAAATAACAGATTTAAAAGATATGTTAAATAAGACAGAAAAACTTTATGAAAATAAAATTGCATATAAGATAAAAAAAGATGGAAAATATATTACTTATACACATAAACAAATAAGAGATATGATAAATGCTTTAGGAACTTCGTTAATTAATATGGGACTAAAAGATAAAAGAATAGCAGTAATTGGAGAAAATAGATATGAATGGGAAATAGCATATTTATCAGTTGTATGTGGTACAGGATTAGCTGTACCATTGGATAAATCTCTAACTGAGACAGAATTAAAAAGTTTAATAAAGAAGTCTGAAGTGGAAGCTATTTTTTGTTCTGAAAAATATGTTGAAACATTAGAGAAAATAAAAAGAAGCGAGATAGGTAAATTAAAACACTTAATTTCAATGGATTTAAAAGAAAATACAAATGGAGTATATTCTTTTAAAGAATTGATTGATGAAGGAAGAAATCTAGTAGAAGAAGGTGACAGTAGATTTATAAAAGCAAAAATCAATCCAAATGAAATGAGTATAATGTTATTTACATCTGGAACAACATCTGCACCAAAAGCTGTAGCTTTGTCACATAAAAATATTTGTTCAAACTTAATGGATATAGGTTCAGTTTTAGATGTTAATTCAAATGATGTACTTTTATCAGTATTACCAATACATCATGTTTTTGAATGTACAGTTGGATTTTTATTTGCTTTATATAAAGGAGCTATGACAGTATTTAGTGATGGATTAAGACATATAACAGAAAACTTAAATGAATATAAAGTAACTGTAATGGCAAATGTTCCTGCAGTTTATGAAAGAATTTTAAAAATGCTTAAGAAAAACTTAAGAAAGCAAGGAAAATTAGAAGAAATATTAAAAAAAGAAGAAGAATATAAAGATTTACCTATAGAAGAAAGAAAAGAAAAGTTTAAAGACGTACAAGAAATGTTGGGTGGAAAAATAAAGTTATTTATAAGTGGAGCTGCTGCACTTGAAAAAAATGTGGAAAGAGAATATAGACTTCTTGGATTTAATTTAGTTCAAGGATATGGTTTAACAGAAACATCTCCAGTTGTAGCAGTTGGTACAAATAAATATCATAAGGTTGGAACAATAGGAAAAACAGTTCCAAGTGTTGAAGCTAAATTAGTCGATGTAAATAAAGAAGGAATTGGAGAACTTATAGTAAAAGGACCAAGTATAATGATGGAATATCATTCAAACAAAGAGGCTACAGAAGAAGTATTGAAAGATGGATGGTTCTATACAGGTGATTTAGCAAAAATAGATGACGAAGGATATATATACATATGTGGAAGAAAGAAAAGCGTGATAGTACTAAAAAATGGAAAAAATATTTTTCCAGAAGAAATAGAAAATCTAGTAAATAGAATTGAAGGGGTGAAAGAATCATTTATATTTGGTAAACAAAGAAACAATGACAAAGATGATATAAAAATAAATGTAAAAGTTGTATATGATAAAGAGATAGTTAAAGATGCATATAAAGTTGAGACAAGTGAACAAATATACAATGAAATACGTAAAAAAATAAGAGAAATTAATAAAGTAATGCCACAATATAAAGCTATTAGAGGAATGATTTTAACAGAGGAGCCATTAATAAAAACAACAACTAATAAAATAAAAAGACAGGAGAATTTAGATGCAATTAACAAATCTTAATACCAAAATTTTAGGAAGAAACTTTATATATTATAAATCAATAGATTCAACGCAAAATGAGATATGGAGATTATATGAAGATAAAAAAACACCAAATGGTACACTTGTTATGGCAGATATTCAAACACAAGGAAAAGGTACTCATGGAAGAAAGTGGTATACAGATGAAAAAAATAATGTAGCTTTTTCCTTTTTAATAAAAATAGATTGTAATATTAGGAAAATAGAAAATTTAACAATAAAAATTGCACAAATAATTAAGGAATTATTAGATCAAAAATATAAAATTAAAGTTGAAATAAAAAAGCCAAATGATATCGTTTTAAACAATAAAAAATTAGGAGGAATATTAACACAGGCAAAAGTTATAAAAGAAAATGTGAAGTGTTTTGTTATAGGAATAGGATTAAACTTAAAACAAGAAAATTTTACAGATGAAATAATAGATATTGCTACATCAATAAAAAAAGAAACAGGAAAAGAAATTAAGCAAGAAGAATTTATAAGTGAATTTTGTAATAGATTTGAGAAATATTTAAAGGAGGAATTAGATTGGGAAAAATAGCATTTTTGTTTGCAGGTCAAGGAGCACAAACAGTAGGAATGGGAAAAGACTTACAAGAAAATGAAGGAGTAAAACAAGTATATGACATAGCAGAAAAAGTTACTAAAATGGATATAAGAAAAATGTCTTTTGAAGGACCAGAAGATGTTTTAAAACAAACAAAAAATACGCAACCTGCAATAGTAACAATGGAGTTAGCTATATTAGAAATGTTAAATGAGAATGGAATTAAATCAGATATGTCAGCTGGACTAAGTTTAGGTGAATATTGTGCACTTGTTGATAGTAAGGCATTATCTATTGAGGATGCTTTATCAATAGTACAAAAAAGAGGAGAATATATGCAAGATCTATGTCCAAAAGGACAGTGGTCAATGGCCGCAATACTAGGAATAGATGACAAAACAGTTGAAGAAGCATGTAAGAAAGTTACAAAAGGTTTTGCAACACCTGCAAACTATAACTGCCCAGGGCAAGTGGCTATTTCAGGAGATAAAGAAGGAATTGATGAAGCAATGAAAATTGCAAAAGAACTTGGAGCAAAAAGAGTAGTAGAATTAAAAACAAGTGGTCCATTCCATACAGAAAAGCTTGAAGAAGCTTCAAAAGCCTTAAAAGATTTTATTCAAAATAAACAAATAAATAATACCTCAAAAACAGTTATAAAAAATATAGATGCTAAACCATATAGAAAAGAAGATGATATTAAGGATATATTAGCAAAACATGTAATGAGTCCTACTAGAATGTCTGATTCTATCAAATATATGATAGATAATGGTGCTGATACATTTGTAGAAATAGGGCCAGGAAAAACTCTAACAACATTTGTTAAAAAAATAAATAGAGAAGTAACTTGTATAAATATAAATGATAAAGAAAGTCTAGATAAAGCAATAAACCAATTAAAAGAAATTCAAAATGAGGAGGAAAGATAAAATATGAATAAGGTTATACTAATTACTGGAGCGACAAGAGGAATAGGAAAACAAATTGCAATAAAATTTGCAAAAGAAGGTTATGATATAGCATTAAATTATAGAAATGATAATGATGATTTGTCAAACTTAAAAAATGAAATAGAAAGTAATAATGTTAAATGTTTGGCAGTTCAAGGAGATGTATCAAAATTTGAAGATTGTCAAAGATTTGTCAAAGAAGTAATTGATGTATATGGAAAAATTGATGTACTTGTAAACAATGCTGGAATTACAAAAGATACATTGATTATGAGAATGAAAAAAGAAGATTTTACAAATGTAATTGATGTTAATTTAACAGGAACATTTAATGTAACAAAAAATGTAATTACATATATGATGAAAGCTAGAACAGGAAGAATAATAAATATTGCTTCTGTAGTTGGAGTAACAGGAAATGCTGGTCAAACAAATTATGCAGCTTCAAAAGCAGGAATAATTGGATTTACAAAAAGTTTAGCAAAAGAAGTTGCATCAAGAAATATTTTAGTAAATGCGGTGGCACCTGGATTTATTCAAACAGATATGACAGCAGTTCTAAAAGATGAGATAAAAGAAGATATAGCAAATAAGATACCATTAAAAAGATTAGGAAATAGTGAGGATGTTGCTAATGTAGTTAAATTTTTAGCATCAGAAGAAAGTTCATACATTACAGGTCAAGTTATTAATGTTGACGGTGGTATGGTAATGTAAAATAGAAAGGAAGATATATAAATGGAAAAAAGAGTTGTTATTACAGGTATGGGAGCAATCACTCCATTGGGAAACACAGTTAAAGATACTTGGGAAGGAATTAAAAATAAAGTATGTGGAATAGATAATATAACATTATTAGACGCATCTGATTTTAAAACAAGTTTAGCAGCAGAAGTGAAAAATTATGATGAATTAGAATATTTTGAAAAAAAAGAAGCAAAACGTTTAGATAGATATACACAATTTGCTATGATAAGTGCTAGAGAAGCATTTAAAGATAGTAAAATTACACAAAATAATACAGATTTAAATAGAGTTGGTATATTTATAAGTTCTGGAATTGGTGGATTAACGACAATACAAGAACAATGTGGAAATCTTTTTAACAAAGGACATAGAAGAGTTTCACCAATGTTTATACCAATGGGAATAGTAAATATGGCATCAGGAAATGTAGCAATAGATTTAGGATTAAAAGGTGAATCTATATCAATTGTAAGTGCTTGTGCATCATCAACACATGCAATTGGTGAAGCATATAGAACAATAAAACAAGGATATGAGGATGCAATTTTAGCAGGTGGATCTGAAGCACCAATAATTGATGCAGGAATAGCAGGTTTTGAAAATATGAAGGCATTATCTAGTTCAATAGATAAGAATAGGGCGAGTATTCCTTTTGACAAACAAAGAGATGGGTTTGTTATGGGAGAAGGCGGATGTACAGTAGTATTAGAGGAATTAGAACATGCTAAAAAAAGAGGTGCAAAGATTTATGCAGAAGTAATTGGTTATGGAGCAACATCTGATGCTTATCATATTACATCACCAACACCTGATGGAGATGGTGCAACAAGAGCAATGAAAAGAGCAATTGAAGATGCTAAAATAAATCCAGAAGATATTGATTATATAAATGCACATGGAACTTCTACACATTTAAACGATTCAACAGAAACACTAGCAATAAAAAATGCATTAGGAGATGCAAGTAAAAAAGTAAAAATTAGTTCTACAAAAGGAAATACAGGACATCTATTAGGAGCAGCTGGAGCTCTAGAAGCAATTATTTGTACAAAAGCAATTGAAGATCAAATTATACCACCTACAATTAATTATAAAGAAAAAGATGAAGAATGTGATTTAGATATAACACCAAATGAAGTAGTAAAATCAAATATAAAAATTGCAATGTCTAATTCGTTAGGATTTGGAGGACATAATGCAAGTATAATAATAAAAAAATATGAGGAGGAATAAAGAAATGGAATATGATAAAATCAAGCAATTAATTGATGATATGGGAAATTCTAAATTAACTTCAATTAGTATTGATTTTCCAGATGGTACAAAGATAAGTATGTCAAAATTAGATGAAGATGCTATAAAAGTAATAAATACATTGGAGAAAAATAATGATAATAAAAAAGAAGATGTTAATGAAATAAAATCAGAAGAAATAGAGAAAGAAGAAAAGATAGAAGGAAATATAATAACATCTCCAATGGTTGGTACTTTTTATAGTAAACCTTCACCAACATCAGAACCATATGTTGAGGTTGGAAAAAGAGTAAATAAAGGAGATACGGTTTGTATAGTAGAAGCAATGAAATTAATGAACGAAATCGAATCTGAATTTAGTGGAGAAATTGTAGAAGTATTTCTAGAAGATGGTAAACCAGTAGAATATGGAACACCTTTATTTAGAATCAAATAGAAAGAAGGAAGAAAAATGTTAAACAAAGAAGAAATAAAAGAAATTATTCCTCAAAGAGAGCCTTTTTTAATGATAGATGAAGTTGAGAAGTATACTCCAGGAGAATGTGCAGTTGCATATAAATATGTAAACAAAGATGAATGGTATTTTAAAGGACATTTTCCAAACAATCCAATAATGCCAGGAGTATTAATAACTGAAAGCTTAGCACAAGCAGGAGCTGTTGCAATACTTTCATTAGAAGAAAATAAGGGAAAAAATGCTTTATTTGGTGGAATTGATAAAATGAAATTCAAAAAAATGGTTGTACCAGGAGATAAATTAAAATTAGAAGTTAAAATAATTAAGAAAAAAGGTCCTATAGGTGTAGGAGAAGCAATAGCTACTGTTGATGGAAAAATAGCAGCAAAGGGAGAATTAACATTTGCGGTAGTATAGGAAGGAGAATATAATGAATAAAATATTGATTGCAAATCGTGGAGAGATTGCTGTTAGAATTATTAGAGCATGTAAAGAAATGAATATAAAAACTGTTGCTGTTTATTCTGATATTGATAAAGATGCATTACATACTAGATTAGCAGATGAAGCAGTTTGTATAGGCCCAGCACCATCTAATAAAAGCTATTTAAATATAAAAAATATAATTGAAGCAGCAAGAATGAAAGGTGCAGATAGTATACATCCTGGTTTTGGATTTTTATCTGAAAATTCTCAATTTGCAAAAATATGTGAAGAATCTAATATAAAATTTATTGGACCAAAATCAAATGTTATTGAATTACTTGGAAATAAATCAAATGCAAAAGAATTGATGAAAAAAGCAGGAGTTCCAGTTATACTTGGTTCAGATGGAGGAGTCGAATCAATAGATGAAGCAAAAAAAATAGCTCAAAAAATTGGTTATCCAGTAATGATAAAAGCTGCAGCAGGTGGTGGAGGAAAAGGCATTAGAATTGCAAATAATGAAAATGAACTTATAACAAACTATAATATTGTGAAACAAGAAGCAAAAATATCTTTCAATGATGATGAAATATATATAGAAAAGTTTGTAAAAAATCCAAGACATGTAGAAATACAAATATTAGCAGATGAATATGGTAATATAATTCATTTAGGAGAAAGAGATTGTTCTATACAAAGAAATCATCAAAAAGTAATAGAAGAAACACCATCTACAGTAGTAGACGATAAATTAAGAAAAAAAATGGGAGAAGCAGCGGTAAAAGCAGCTAAAGTGGCTGGATATACAAGTTGTGGAACAGTAGAATTTTTATTAGATAGTGATGGAAATTTTTATTTCATGGAAATGAATACTAGAATACAAGTGGAACATCCTATTACTGAAATGAGAACAGGAATCGATTTAGTAAAAAAGCAAATTAAAATAGCAGGTGGCGAAAAATTAGATATAACACAAAAAGAAATAGAATATAATGGACATTCAATTGAATGTAGAATAAATGCTGAAAATCCAAATAAAAAATTTATGCCATGTCCTGGAACTATAAATGGATTGAATTTACCAGGAGGAAATGGAATAAGAATCGATACTGCAATTTATGATGGATATAAAATTCCACCAACATATGATTCAATGATTGCTAAAATTATAGTTCATGGTACAAACAGAAACGAAGCAGTAGCAAAAATGAAAAGAGCATTAGAAGAGTTAGTTATTGAAGGTATTGATACAAATAGGGACTTTTTATTTGATATTATAAGAAATCCAGATTTCATAAGAGGAACATTTGATACTTCATTCATAGAGAAAAATTTTAATATATAAAACAAAAAGAAGGTTAAAAAATGATAGTTGATAAAATTAAAAAAAGAAATATTCCAGAAAAAAGAAAAAAAGTAAATATTGATATACCTGTTGGTAAATGGGCTAAATGTGATAAATGTAAAGAAATAATATATAAAGAAGAATTAAAAAAGAACTATGGAATTTGTCCAACATGTGGTCATTATTTTAGACTACATATAAATAAAAGATTGGAACTAATATTAGACAAAGGTACATATAAAAGATTTGAAATTGATATTGAAACAAATAATCCATTAGGATTAGAAGATTATCCAAAAAAATTAAAAACTCTTAGAGAAAAAACAAAAATAAATGAAGCGGTAGCATGTGGTACAGGAAAAATAAATGGTGAAGAAGTAGTAATTTGTGTAATGGATAGTGGATTTTTAATGGGAAGTATGGGAGTTGTAGTAGGAGAAAAAATTACATATTCAATAGAAAAGGCAATAGAAAAGAAATTACCACTTATAATCTTTTGTGTATCAGGTGGAGCAAGAATGCAAGAAGGAATAATATCTTTAATGCAGATGGCAAAAACAACAGCAGCCTTAACAAAACTAGACGAAGCAGGTCTTTTATATATATCGGTGTTAACAGATCCAACATATGGTGGAGTAACAGCATCTTTTGCAAGTTTGGGAGATGTTGTTCTAGCTGAGCCAGGAGCAATGATAGGATTTGCTGGACAAAGAGTTATAGAACAAACAATAGGGGAATCATTACCAGAAGGTTTTCAAACAGCAGAATTTTTATTAGAACATGGATTTATAGATAAAATTGTTGAAAGAAAAGAATTAAAAAATACAATACATAAATTGATTAAGTTTCACAAAGGAGGCGAAAATTCATGTCAAAACTAACAGCATGGGAAAGAGTTGAAAAAGCAAGAGATCCAAAAAGAAAAACAGCACTTGAATATATTGAAAATATTTTTGACGATTTTATGGAATTACATGGAGACAGAAACTTTAAAGATGATAAAGCAATTGTATGTGGATTAGCAAATATAGGAAAACAAAATTATACAATAATTGCAGAACAGAAAGGTAGAAGTACAAAGGAAAATATAAAGAGAAATTTTGGTATGCCAAATCCAGAAAGCTATAGAAAAGCAATAAGATTTATGAAACAAGCAGAAAAATTTAAAAGGCCAGTAATTACATTTATAGACACAAAAGGAGCTTATCCTGGAATTGGGGCAGAAGAAAGAGGACAAGGTGAAGCAATAGCAAAATCAATGTTTGAAATGGCAAAACTAAATGTTCCAATAATATCAATAGTTATAGGAGAAGGATCAAGTGGTGGAGCTTTAGCAATAGGAGTTGGAAATAAAATAATAATGCTAGAAAATGCAATATATTCAATATTATCTCCAGAAGGTTATAGCAGTATTTTATGGAAAGATTCTAGTAAATATAAAGAAGCAGCACAAATAATGAAATTAACAGCACAAGATTTATATGATTTAAATATAATTGATAAAATAATAAAAGAGCCAGAAGGCGAAGAATCTTTTGAAAAAATATGTAATAGTTTAAAAAGAGAAATAAAAAAGAATGTATCTGAATTGATAATAAAAAAGCCTGAAGAAATAGTTGAGCAAAGATATCAAAAATTTAGAAACATGGGTGAATTCATAACACTTGATAAGCCATGCATAGATAGAGAAGTATAAAGGAGGATAAAAATGATTTTAGAAAACAAAACAATTCTAATTATGGGTATTAGAAATAAATGGAGTATAGCATATGGTATAGCAAAGTCTGCTTATGATAATGGTGCTAAACTAATATTTACATATATGGGAGAAGAAAATAAAAGCAAAATAGAACAATTAACATCAGAATTTGAAGGAAGTAAAGCATATGTTTTGGATAACGCAGCACAAGATGATTTAGTAAAAGAAGTTTTTTCAAAAATAAAAAAGGAAAATGGGAAAATTGATGGAATAGTTCATGCGATTGCACATGCAAATACTGAAGACCTACACAATGATTTTATATATACAAGTAGAGAAGGATTTAGTCATGCAAATGATGTTAGTGCATATTCTTTTGTACTTACAGCAAGAATGGCTAAACAATTAGAAATGTTAAATGAAAATGCAAGTTTAGTTACATTAACATATCATGGTTCAACAAAGGTTTTAGAAGGATATAATGTGATGGGAATAGCTAAGGCTGCGTTAGAATCAAGTGTTAGATATTTAGCAGAAAATTTAGGAAAAGAGGGAATGAGAGTAAATGCAGTTTCTGCTGGACCTATAAAAACTTTATCAGCAAAAGGAATAAAGGATTTTAATTCTATTTTGACAGAAGTAGAAAAGAGAGCACCATTACATAGGAATGTTACAACAATACAAGTAGGTAATGTAGCAACATTTTTATTAAGTGATATGTCAGAAGCAATTACAGGTCAAGTAATTTATGCAGATAGTGGATATAATATAATGGGAGTATAAAAATAATAAAACTCATAATACATTTTTAATTATGTATTATGAGTTTTATTTGTTTAGTTCTATAAACCTATATACTGTTTCAGCAAAACCTGCATTTTCAGCATTATTTGATGAAATATAGGTAGCGGCTTTTTTTACTTCATCATATGCATTATTTAGTGCAACGCCTATTCCTGAAACATAAAACATATCTATATCATTTATATTATCTCCAATTGCAAGAATATTTTCTTTATTAACTTCTAAATATGAACCTAAGTATTTTAGAGCATGACCTTTTGTGGAATTAAAAGAAGAAATATCTAAATATTCATATTCTTTATCAATAATTTTATCCCTATAAAGACCTGTCCTTGATATATGAGTAATTGATATATTTGGTATTTGTTTTAATTGATTTTTTATTTCAGCCATAGGACTAGTAGATGAAATTGATAATTTAAGCACTTCAAGTTTATTGTCAATAATATAATCTAAAACGGAATCAACAATATTAAAAGTAAGTTCATCTGAAAATAAACGATGAGCTCTTAGGTCCATATATTTTAAATCTGAAGTTATAATACTTTGTTCTGTATAAGCATGAATATGAACATTAAATTTTTTTGCAACTGAAAAACATGATTTTATTTCATCTAAACTAAGTATACTTTTATATATTTCTTTACCAGTTGTTAAATCAATAATTTGACTACCATTACTAAAAATACCAAAACTTGCATGTAGTTTAGCACAAATATTTTTACTAATACCATATGTTTTACCAGTACAAACAACAAGTGGAATATCTGAATTTTTCAAATCATCTATTGCTTGTATGTTTTTTTGTGGTATGGTAAAATTATTATCTAAAATTGTTCCGTCTAAATCACTTGCTATCAATTTAATCATACTATTTACTCCTTTATGCTATTCTATACAGTATAATTGAAAAACAAAAAAAAGTAAACATGTTTTATAATATTTCGTAAACTTACCAAAATTAGTAATAATTGAAAATAGATTATTTTTATGATATATTAAACATATATTTATATAGATATTTATATGTTAAGAGGTGTTAAAATGAAAGTATTATTAGTTAACGGTGGTCCACATGAAAAAGGATGTACATATACAGCTTTAACAGAGGTTAAAAAAACTTTGGAAGAAGAGGGAATTGAAACAGAAATTTTTTGGATAAAAAACAAACCAGTAGGAGGCTGTATTGCATGTATGAATTGTAGAAAGACAGGTAAGTGTGTATTTGATGATGTGGTTAATGAATTTGTTGAAAAAGCAAAAGAAGCGGATGGATTTATATTTGGAAGTCCTGTTCATTATGCAGGTGCAACGGGGAATATTACAGCATTTATGGATAGAGTATTTTATTCAGGGGCTAAAGAATTTTTATATAAACCAGCTGCAACAGTTATATCTGCTAGGAGGGCTGGAACAACTGCAACATATGATCAATTAAATAAGTATTTTGGAATAACTCAAATGCCAATTATTTCTTCAAGATATTGGAATATGGTACATGGAGCAAAACCAGAAGACGTAATACAAGATAAAGAAGGTATGCAAACTATGAGAATATTAGGAAGGAATATGGCATATTACTTAAAATGTATTCAAGCTGGAAAAGAAAAAGGTGTTAAATTACCAAAGCAAGAAGATATAACTTTTACAAATTTTATTAGATAAAATAATACGTAACAATAGCAAAGTATTGATATTGTTGCGTTTTTTTTATTTTTTGTTATAATAAATATATAGCAAGAATAGATAGAGCTAAAAAGAGTATATCTGAAAAAGGAGCAAAAGGTATTTTAACTTAGAATGCTTTAGATGGTTTAGAAGAATTAAGACAAGATTTTTATAAAGAGTTAGAAAATTATAAGAATAATAGTGAACCAAACTTTTAACAAGGTAGCTTTTTTAGGTTGTCTTTTTATGAATTTAATGTCTAATATTGATTTTTATTTCACTTTTATATTATAATAATTTTATGAGATAAAGATGAAAGGATAGAAAAATGAAAATTAAAGCAATTGGATTTGATATTGGAGGAACGCTTGTAAACTATAACAAATCTCTAAATTGGAGTGTATTATATGATGATGCAATTACATATGCTTGTGAAAAAAATAGTATTATACTTACAGAAAAGAAAATAAATGATGCAAAAATGATTTTAGAAAAATATAATACAAGAGTAACTCCTAGAGAAGTTGAAGTACCAGGACAAGTAATTTTTAAAGAAATATTTGACAAGTGGAATGAAAATAAAGAAAAATTAACAAATACAAAAAAAGCATTTTATGAATTCTTTCAAAAAGAAGCAATACTTTATGATGATGTAATAGAGGTATTAGATTTTTGTAAAGATAATGGAATTAAATGTAGTGTATTTACAGATATTGCATATGGAATGGAAGATGAGATTTCTTTAAATGATATATCAGAAATTGCAGATTATATTGATTTAAAATTAACATCATTAAATGTTGGATATAGAAAACCAAATAAAAAAGGTTTTGAATTGATGTTAGAAAAGTTTAATTGTAGACCAGATGAGATGTTTTTTGTCGGTGATGAGCAAAAAGATATACAAGGAGCAAAAAGTGTTAACATGAAATCTATTTTAATATGTAGAGATGGACAGAACAAAAAATTTAACCAAGACTATACAGTTACAAGACTTACTGAAATAATAAATATTGTTAGGAGCATGTAAGATGTATAAACATACAGTAGCAATAGTTAAAGGAAATCAAAGAAGAAAAATAATAGAAGAAGCTTTATGCAAAATTGAAAATAAAATTCCTAATATAAAAGGAAGAATAGTAATTAAACCTAATTTTTTATCTGCTAATTGTCTATTAGCATCAACAACCCCCGAAACATTAGAAACTGTTATTTCATTTTTTAGAAACAAATTTGCTGAAAATGAAATATATGTAGCAGAAGGATCACATGTATCTGAAGAATTTGTTAAAAGATACAAAATAGAAGAATTAACAAAAAAATATCAAGCCACATTTTTTAGTATAGATAAAGATGAAAAGCAATGGAAGACAATACAATTTGAAGATTTATCAGGAAAGAAATGTGATGTAAGGATAAGTAATTTGTATTGTACTGCAGATTATATAGTATCTTTAACTGTTCCTAAAACTCATGCAAATATAGGAGTTTCGTTATCAATGAAAAATTTTGTAGGTACTTTGCATCCAGATGATAGGCCAAAATTTCATGGATTAACAGATAATGTATCACAAGATATTAAAAAACATTATAAAAGACAACCATATGATAGAGATGATAAGTTAGGTTATTATTTAATGAAACTAAGGAATATATTACCTGTTGCAAAAAATGTAGGAGTGAATATAAATAAAGGAGCCACAATAGTCAAAAAGAATTTGTACAATATATATAAAAATATACAACCAAATCTGTGCATAATAGATGGATTTGATGGTATGGAAGGTAATGGCCCTTGGCATGGTAATAATGCTCATTTAAATACAGTTATTATAGGAGATAATTGTGTTGCAACAGATTTAATTGCTTGTGAAATAATGGGACAAAATGTTAAAGATATTGGATATGTAAATTATATAAAAAATTTAGATGAGTTTAAAAAAGAAACTGAAATAATAGGTAATACAATTGAAGAAGTAAAAAAACAATTTAAACCACATAAGTTTGAAAAATATTTATAAAAAGGATGTTAAAAATATGAACAGTAAAGAAGTAGTAGTCGCAGCAGCGTCAAATGTTGATTGTATAAAAACTGAAAATAAAGTAAGTAAATCATTTTTAAATGGAGCAGCAGTATATGCAGGATATGCTTCATCAGTTAACAATAAAACAAAAATAATTAGTTGTGTTGGTGAAGAAGATGGAAATGATGAAATGATTGAAAAAGCAAAAAAATATAGAAGTGAAAAAACACCTGAATTTAATATTATAAAAATTAAAGGAGGAAAATCTTTTAGACAATTTTTTGGAGAAAAAGATGGATCATTAGAAGTTATAGATAAAGATTATGGTAATTATAATGACTGGGATCCTGATGTAGAAGAATTTGAAACGGATGTCCTACTTTTGGGAACAGGAAATCCTATTTTTCAAAAAGCTGTTTTAGATTCTTGTAAACATGCAGAGCATATACTATTAGATTCAAAGTTAATACATTTTCAAAAAAGAGCAGATAAAGTAGACGAATTGTTGAAAAGAGTCGATACTTTTTTTGGAACAAAAGAAGAAGTAGAACAATTATTAAAAAATTGTAAATTACCAATAACAATGACATCTAGTTTATTTGAAAAGTATCCGAATTTGGAAGTTATTGTAGAGAAAAATGCTGGAAAAGGTGGAAGAGTATTTTTAAGTGATGGAACTTTTTATACATATCAACCAGAAATACCTAAAAAAGAATTATGTTCAGACGGAGCTGGAGATGTTTTTGCAGGAACTTATGCATCTTTGTTGGCAAAGGGTGAAAATATTAAAGAAATTATAGAGAAATCAGCACAAAGTGCAGCTCTTTCAGTTAGTCTTTTTGGTATAAATAAAGCAAAAAAAGGACTTGAGATAGATAATTCATATAGAATAATAGTTAAAGAAGGTAGGTGGAAAAATAGAGATGGAAGAGAATCAAAAGATACAAATAGAAGTAATTAGTGATGTAAGTCCTAAATGTGAAATGTGCTATCACAAAGGACAAAAATGGATTATGGATGGTCAAGGATTACCAGGAGGAATTTGTATTGGGGCAATGTCTGCATTACTTCCATGGATAACTTGTATAAAATATAACGCAAAGCTTTATTGGGAAAAAGATGGAGAAGTAACTGTATGTTGTACTGATGCAGACTATCCAGTAACATTTAAAATTTCAATTTATAATGGAGGTTAGAATAAATATGGAATTTGAACAATATGATATGTTTCAAAAGATAAAAGAAAAAGATATACCACCATATGTTTATGCTTATCCAACAAGATCAGCTCAAAGAGAAGAAAAAATTGATATAAATGAAATATGGAAAAAAGAAGATGAATATACAAAAGAAGTTATCAATTTATATTTACATTATCCTTTTTGTAGATATAAATGTGGATTTTGTAATTTATATTCAGTAGCAAACAATGAAAAGGATATGCAAGATAAATACATAGAAGCCTTATGCAAACAAATAGAAATGTATAAAGATATAATTTCTAAAAGAAAAATAAAGACAATATTTCTAGGTGGCGGAACACCAATGCTTATTTCAAGAGAAAATATTACGAAACTTGTTGGAACACTTGATAGATTGTTCCCTTCATGGAGAAAAGATTATGAAGAGTTTTGTATAGAGGCATCACCTGATTCTGTTGTAGAAGCAGGTGAAGAAGGTATAAAATTTTTAGTAGAAAAAGGCTTTACAAGAGTTAATATTGGTATACAATCATTTAAAAAGAAAGAAATAAATAATTTTGGACGTTCATATGAAGAAGA
>CANQQC010000011.1 GCA_947625925.1 uncultured Clostridia bacterium
GTACACTTAGGGTGTCGCTGGTACCAGACCCTTATAGGGTAAAAGCAAAACCTCGCGTTTTACGCGAGGCTGCTATTGTCTAAAAACTTTTTTAAAAATTTTCCTGTATATGATTTTTCATTTTCACATATTTGTTCAGGCGTTCCTATTGCAACTACTTCTCCTCCTGCATCTCCACCTTCTGGTCCTAAATCTACAATATAGTCACATGTCTTTATTAAATCTAAATTATGTTCAATTACTATGATACTATTTCCTGTATCAACTAATCTTTGTAATATTTTTACTAGCTTATGAACATCTGCAATATGAAGACCTGTTGTTGGTTCATCTAAAATATATAATGTCTTTCCAGTTGCTCTTTTTGAAAGTTCTGTTGCAAGTTTTACACGTTGGGCTTCTCCTCCTGATAACGTTGTAGAAGGTTGTCCTAGTTTTATATATCCTAAGCCAACATCATAAAGTGTTTGAATCTTTTGTTTAATCTTTGGAATATTATCAAAAAATTCTAAAGCTTCTTCAACTGTCATATCTAGAACATCTGATATATTTTTCCCTTTATATTTTACCTCTAATGTCTCTCTATTATATCTTTTTCCTTTACATACTTCACATGGTACATATACATCAGGTAAGAAGTGCATTTCAATTTTATGAACTCCATCTCCATTACAACTCTCACATCTACCACCTGATACATTAAAGCTAAATCTTCCTTTTTTATATCCCCTCATCTTAGCTTCTTCAGTTGCAGCAAATAAATCACGTATAAAATCAAACACACCTGTATAAGTAGCTGGGTTTGAACGTGGTGTTCTTCCAATTGGAGATTGATCAATATCAATAATCTTATCAATGTTATTAATTCCTTTTACAGCTTTACATTTTCCAGGCTTTTCATTTGATTTATTTATTTGTTTTGCAACAGACTTATATAATACCTCATTTACAAGTGTTGATTTTCCAGATCCTGAAACTCCAGTAACACAAGTAAATAGTCCTAAAGGAAATTTTACATCAATATTTTTCAGATTATTTTGTGTTGCTCCTTGTACTTCTATTACCTTAGATTTATTCATCTTTCTTCTTTTTTTAGGAACTTTAATTTGTTTTTTCCCACTTAAGTATTTACCTGTAATAGATTTTTCTACTTTCATAATTTCTTTAGCAGTTCCTTGTGCCATTATTTTTCCACCATGTTCTCCTGCTCCAGGTCCAATATCTATAATTTCATCAGCTGCATACATTGTATCTTCATCATGTTCTACAACAATTAAAGTATTCCCTAAATCTCTTAACTTTTTAAGTGTTGCTAAAAGTTTATCATTATCTCTTTGATGTAATCCAATACTAGGCTCATCTAGAATGTATAAAACACCTGTTAAACCAGAACCAATTTGAGTTGCTAAACGTATACGTTGTGCTTCACCTCCTGATAGAGTTCCAGCACTTCTTGATAATGTAAGATATTCTAATCCAACATCCATTAAAAATTGCAAACGTTTTTCAAGTTCTTTTAAAATTTGCTCAGAAATCATTGCTTGTGTTTTATTAAGCTTTAGCTTTCTTAAAAAGCTCTGTATTTTGTTAATTGACATCTGTGTTAATTGATTTATATTTTTTCCATTGATTTTTATAGATAAAATTTCTTTTTTTAATCTTGCTCCTTTACAGGTAGGACAATCTGAATTACTCATATACATTTCATAAAAGTCACGCATTCCCTGCGACTTTGTTTCACTATGACGTCTTTCTAATGTAGGTATAACTCCTTCAAAAGGTGCTGTAAATTTCCTTGTTCCTGCTATTGAAGCATATTCAAAATCAATTTCTTCATTTCCAGTTCCATATAATATTTTATCTAAAAACTTACGAGGTAACTTGTTTATTGGAACACTAATGTCAACTCCATAGTGTCTACCTATACTCTCAAAATACATTTTAGCCATAGTATCTCCACGTTTCATTGTACTTGCTCCAAATGCTTTAACCCCATCATATAGAGTTTTTGTTTTATCTGGAATAATTAAATCTTCATCCATTTTCATTAAATATCCAATCCCTAAACAACTAGGACATGCTCCAAATGGATTATTGAAAGAAAACATCCTAGGTGTAATCTCTGGAAAACTAAACCCACAATCAGGACATGCGTAATTACAACTATATACTTTTTCTTCTTTTCCAACAATATCTATTGTTACAATATTATTTGCATTTTTTAATGCCACCTCTACAGACTCTGTTAGTCTACTTCTTATTTCAGGTTTAATAACAAGTCTATCAACGATTAAATCAATATTATGCTTTTTCTTTCTATCTAAATCAATATCATCAGAAAGTTCATAAACTTCACCATCAATTTTTACTCTAACGAAACCTTCTTTTTGATATCCTTCCAATTGCTTTACAAATTCACCCTTACGACTACGAACAACAGGTGCTAAAACTTGTATTCTTGTTCCTTCTTCAAGATTTAATATATTATCTATAATTTGGTCAATAGATTGTTTTTCTATTTTTTTGTCACAATTTGGACAATATGGAGTTCCTATTCTTGCATATAGCAAACGAATATAGTCATATATTTCTGTAACTGTTCCTACTGTTGAACGTGGGTTTTTAGATGTTGTTTTTTGATCAATAGAAATTGCTGGTGAAAGTCCTTCTATTGATTCAACATTAGGTTTTTCCATAATACCTAAAAATTGTCTTGCATATGATGACAAACTTTCTACATATCTTCTTTGTCCTTCGGCATACAAAGTATCAAAAGCAAGAGAAGATTTTCCAGAACCTGATAAACCTGTTATTACAACCAATTTATCTCTTGGAATTTCTAAACTTATATTTTTTAAATTATGTTCTTTTGCTCCTTTAATTATTATTTTATTATTATCCATTGCCATTATCTCCCCACATTTAATTTCACAAAGATTATTATACCATATTTTAGTATCTTTTCTCAACTATTATCACAAAGAAGTCACTAAAAAGTGACTTCTTTTGTAATAAAAATAATATATTATGGTCTTAATAAATCTTCAAATTCAATTTTACTTCCATACTTAATTATAATTGGTACATATTTAGAAAGTGTAACTCCATCAATAGAAGATTCAACATCTCTTGTTCCTGGAATTACAACAGCATCTTTAGGAACAACAATCTGTTTATTTTCATTTGGTGTTATAATAGTTCCATTTACATTATCATATATTGGTGTACTTCCTGTAATAGTAACACCTGCCCCTATCACAGCACCTTCTTTTACAATCGTTCCTTCTGTAATTTGAGAACCTGCCCCTATAAATACATTATCTTCTATAATTACAGGATATGCACCAACAGGTTCTAAAACTCCACCAATTATAACATCAGCACCTATATGTACATTTTTTCCTATTTGTGCACAAGAACCAACTAAAGCTAATGAATCAACCATAGATCCATCATCTATATATGCTCCTATATTTGCATAAGAAGGTGGCATAAATGTAACACCTTTACCTAAATAAACTCCTTCTCTTATAGAAACTGTTGGAGATACTTTTCTTACTTTTTCAAATAACTCAACTTTTCTTTCTCCCATTGTATCTTTATCTATAGTTCCATCTTCAAATTCTATTATTTCTCCATATTTAAATCCAAGCAATATAAACTTTTTTATCCATTTATTAACTACCCATTTACCATTTTCTTTTGATGCAACTCTTACTTTTCCAGTGTTTAAATCTTTTTTAAACTCATTCCAAATAGGTAAAAACTCCTTACGAGTGATATTTTCTTTATTTAATAATTCAATATATTTCTCCACAATAATTCCTCCTTTATTTTGTATTATATAATTTTAAAAATATGATGTCAAACATTATTGACATAGCTTTTTTAAGACATTATAATAAAATTATTATCATATATTTGGAGGTATTTATATGTCAAAAGTTAATGAGAACTTTTTAAATTTAAAAGATGACTACTTGTTTTCAAAAATAACTCAAAAAACAAATGAATTTAAAAATAATAATCCAGATAAAAAAGTAATAAGTTTAGGAATTGGAGATGTAAGTCTTCCACTATCTCCTGCTGTAATTGATGCAATGCATAAAGCAGTTGATGAAATGGCTCATCAAGAAACTTTTAAATCTTATGGTATTGTACAAGGATACCAATTTTTGATTGATAAAATAAAAAAAGTAGAATATGAAAAAAGAAATATATTTTTAGATAATGATGAAATATTTATAGCTGCAGGTTCTAAAGGTGACTTAGCAGGTATTATCGAATTATTATCAATAAACAACATTGTAGGAATAATGGATCCCATATATCCCGCATATGTTGATACTAATATAATGATGGGAAGAAATGATATTAAGTATTTTAAGGCAACTGAAGAAAATAACTTTGTTCCTGATATTCCAAATGAACATATAGATATTATTTATCTATGCTCTCCAAACAATCCAACAGGTACAGTATTTAACAAAACACAATTACAAGATTGGGTTAATTATGCAAAAGAACATAAATCAATTATCCTATATGATTCTGCTTATGAAATATTTATTCAAGATAATAATATTCCTCATAGTATATATGAAATTGATGGAGCAAAAGAAGTTGCTATCGAATTTAGGAGTTTTTCAAAACTTGCTGGTTTTACAGGAGTTAGATGTTCTTTTACAGTTGTTCCAAAAGAATTAAAAGCATATACAAAAGACAATAAACCTATAGATTTAAATTCTTTATGGAGAAGAAGACAAAGTGCAAAATTTGGTGCAACCTCATATATTACTCAAAGAGCTGCTGAAGCAGTATATTCCGATAAAGGTCAAGAACAAGTAAGAAAGAATATTAAATATTATCAAGATAATTCAAATTATATAAAACAAGAATTAAAAAAAATTGGTATGACTATATTTGGTGGAACAAACTCACCATATATATGGTTAAAAATTCCAAATAATATGAGTTCATGGGATTTCTTTGATTTGCTATTAAATAAAACAGCTGTTATAGGAACTCCTGGTATAGGTTTTGGCAATTGCGGAGAAGGATATTTTAGATTAACTGCTTTTTCTAGTAAAGAAGATACTAAAGAAGCGGTTTCTAGAATTGTAGATTTATTTAGAAAGGATCTTTAATATGAAAATTGAAGAAGTTGTAAATAATTTAAAACCTCAAATGTTAAAAGATAAACAATATTTATGGAATAATCCTGAAGAAGGTTTAAAAGAGTATAAAACATCCTCTTATATAAAAAATAGATTGATTGATATGGGCTATACTGATATAAATACTAATATTTATGAAACTGGAATAGTAGCTACTTTAAAAGGAGAAAATAGTAAAAATAATCCCTGCATTTTATTTAGAAGTGATATAGATGCAGTAGTAATGGATGATACTGGAAGATTAAAGCATACTTGTGGTCATGACGCCCATATGACTATTTTACTTTCTTTAGCTCAATTACTAATTGATAACAAGTCAAAACTCAAAGGAACTGTTAAACTTCTATTTCAACCTGATGAAGAAGGAAATGGTGGCGCATCCCCAATGATAGAAAATAATGCTTTAGAAAATCCAAAAGTTGATAAAGCATTCGCTATTCATGTTTGGAGCGAATTAAAAGAAGATACTATTCGGAATAAAGCCTGGACCAGTTATGGCTTCAACAGATCCATTTGATATAACTATAACAGGTAAAGGTGGTCATGCTGCTATGCCTGAAAAATGTATTGATTCAATATATATAGCTAATTTAATTGGAAAGATGATTAAGGAAAAAGCTATCTTAGATGTAAATCCTGATGATAAAGTAATTTTAGGTATTACATCAATAACAGGCGGAAAAAATAATAATGTTATTCCAGATAATGTTTATTTAAAAGGAATTTGTAGAACATTTAACAATGATATTAGAAAGAAAATTAAAAATGAATTGATAAATGATGTTAATAGATTAGCAAATAGTATGGGTGCTTCTTCCAAGCTAACTTTTGTTGGTAATTATCCAGCAACCATAAATTCTGAAAAAGAAGCACAAGATATTAAACAAATAGCTTCTAATATTGTAGAAAATATTGAAACAAATTATAGGACAATGTGTGCTGAAGATTTTTCATATTTTTTAGAAAAAGTTCCAGGTTGTATGATATTTGTTGGATGTCAAAAAGATAAATATTATCCTCAACATAATGAAAATTTTACTGTTGGAATAAATCCAATATTAATAGGTACACAACTTTTTTATGATATAGTAAAAAAATATTTAATGTAAAAAGAGTAGTTTTTAACTACCCTTTTTCTTTTCCAGGAACTCCAACAACTGTTTTTCCTTTTTTTATATTTTTTAAAACAACTGCATTTGCTCCTATTTTTACATTATCATTTATTTCAATTGGACCTAAAACTTTTGCTCCTGCACCTACCATAACATTATTACCTAAAGTAGGATGTCTTTTCACCTTGTCTTTTCCCGTTCCTCCTAAAGTAACACCATGATAAATTGTACAATTATCTCCTATTTGTGCTGTTTCTCCTATTACTATTCCCATTCCATGATCAATAAATAGATTTTTACCTATTTTTGCTCCTGGATGTATTTCAATTCCAGTTAACCATCTTCCTATTTGTGATATCAAACGGGCTAAAAAGAATAATTTTCTTTTATATAGAAAATGTCCTATTCTGTGAAAAACAAGAATATGAAATCCTTGATATAAAAGTATTACATACAAAACATTTCTACAAGCTGGGTCTTTTTCCTTTATATTTTTCGCATCTAAATATAGTTGTTTTAAATTTGACCACATATATATCACCTCTCTATAATACTTATTTATTTTTTTACTTTCCAATAGCTTATATAATAAAAAACTATGTGGATTATATATGCCCACATAGTTCTTATAATTTATCTATTTATATTATACTATATAAAATTAAAATATATAATCTCTATTGTAGGCATAGTTTTTAATACTCATATCTACAATAGATAGAGTACTATTACCTACAACAACAAACAGAAATTATATTTTTTAATTTCATATATATTTCCTTCCCTTCTTTTAATCAATATACTATATTATATGCAAAAAGTTATAATTTGTCAACTTATATAAAAATACTATTCTTCTAATACACTTCCAACATTATCAATGGATGTAATTTTTCTTAACAATTCGTTTTTCTTTACATTTCTCTTATTGTAATGTCCTACTATAGAAATAGTTTCATCTTTTGTTGATTTGTTTTTTTCATTTTCCCTTTTTATTTGTTTAATTTCTACTTTACTTTCAGATAGACATTTTTCTATTTTTGTTAATGTCTGATTTATATCTTTATTTATAAATATTTCTAATTGTAATACATGAAAATGATCTAACTTTTCAGATATTTTATAAGAATATGATAATACAGTATAGGCAATTAAAGTTGTTACAATACCTCCTAAATAGTATCCAGCTCCAATACTTAAACCAATACATGTAACTGCAAGTAATCCTGTTGCAGTAGTCAATCCTTTTACATTAAATCCATCTCTAATTATTGTTCCTGCACCCACAAATCCAATTCCTGATAGTAATTGTGCTGGTATTCTAGATGGATCAATATCATATGTTTTTGCCATATACTCTCCACATAAAACTATTAAAACTGAACTTATTCCAAGTAATGCATGTGTTCTAAAACCTGCTGGTTTACTCCATGAAGATCTTTCCATTCCTATTATCCCAGATAAAACAAATCCTAAAACTAACCTTAAAATACCTTGAAACCAAAATGAATTTATTATCTCTAATATCATTTATATCCTCCTTTTTTACTTCATTTTTATATATAATATTATTAAATATAGATTATGTTATATAAATTTTTCCAATTCTTTAATTTTATCTCGTAATTCAGCTGCTTTTTCAAATTCCATTATTGCTGCATGTTCTAACATTTCATCTGTTAGTTTTGCTATAACATCTTTAATATTATCATCTTTTTCAAGTTTATATTCTACAGCAATATCTTCAACATGTGTAGCTTTTATTGATTCACGTATATCTTTCTTGATTGTTTTTGGTACTATTCCATTATCTTTATTATATTTTTCCTGTATTGCTCTTCTTCTATTAGTCTCTCTTATTGCTTTTTCCATTGATTCTGTTAATTCATCTGCATACATTATAACTGTACCATCAGTATTTCTCGCAGCTCGTCCTATTGTTTGTATTAAAGATCTTTCTGAACGCAAGAATCCTTCTTTATCAGCATCAAGTATTGCTACTAATGAAACCTCTGGAATATCTAGTCCTTCTCTTAACAAATTTATCCCAACTAAGACATCATATTTCCCTAAACGTAAATCACGTATTATTTCCATTCTTTCTAATGCTTTGGTATCTGAATGCATATATGCAACTTTCATATCTAATTCTTTTAAATATTTAGATAAATCCTCTGCCATTTTTTTAGTCAATGTTGTTACTAGTACTCTTTCATTTTTTTGAGTACGTATACGTATTTGTTCAATCAAATCATCTATTTGATTAGTAACAGGTTTTACTTCTATTTTTGGATCTAATAAACCTGTAGGTCTAATTATTTGTTCTACAACATTATCTTTGCTATGTTCTTTTTCATAATCAGCTGGTGTTGCAGAAACAAAAATACACTGATTTATCCTTTTTTCAAATTCATCAAATTTTAAAGGTCTGTTATCAAAAGCTGAAGGTAAGCGAAAACCATATTTAACTAAAGATTCTTTTCTTGATCTATCACCATTATACATAGCTCTAACTTGTGGAATTGTAGCATGTGATTCATCAATCATTAATAAAAAATCTTTTGGGAAATAATCAAACAACGTATATGGCGGACTTCCTGGCTTCCTTTGACTTATGTGTCTTGAATAGTTTTCTATTCCTGAACAAAAACCAGTCTCTTTCATCATTTCTAAATCAAAGTTTGTCCTTTCTTCGATTCTTTGTGCCTCAATTAGTTTATTTCTATCTTTAAAATATTTTATTCTTTCCTCTAATTCTTCTTCAATTGTAATTGCTGCCATATCCATTTTTTGTTTATTAGTAACATATTGTGATGCTGGTGGTATAAGTACGTGAGTTCTTGTTCCTATTGCCTTTCCCGTTAATGGATTTATTTCAGTTATTTTTTCTATTTCATCTCCCCAAAATTCAACTCTTATTGCAGACTCACTTTGTGAAGATGGATATATCTCCATTATATCTCCCTTTGCTCTAAAAGAACCTCTTTTAAAATCTATTTCATTTCTACTATATTGCATACTAACTAATTTTTTCATAACAAAATCTCTAGATTTATTCATTCCAGGTCTTAAAGATAATGTCATTTCTTCATAATCTATTGGATCTCCTAATCCATAAATACATGAAACAGACGCAACAACTATTACATCTCTTGTCTCAAATAAAGATAAAGTGGCAGAATGTCGTAACTTATCTATTTCATCATTTATAGATGAATCTTTTTCTATATAAGTATCAGTTGATGCAATATAACTTTCTGGTTGATAATAATCATAATATGATACAAAATACTCAACGTTATTTTCAGGGAAGAACTCTTTGAATTCGGAATATAATTGTCCAGCTAATGTTTTGTTATGTGCTAAAATAAGTGTTGGTCTTTGCACTTTTTGAATAATGTTTGCCATAGTAAAAGTTTTTCCAGATCCTGTAACTCCAAGAAGGGTCTGGAATTTTTTGCCTTTTTCTATTCCCTTACTTAAATATTCAATTGCTTCTGGCTGATCACCAGTTGGCTTGAAATTTGAATGTAATTTGAACATATTTCCTCCTATTTATTTTTTACTATGACTGTTAAATTTTTTAACTTCTTAACTTTCTATCTGTATGATTTATTTTAATTTTCCATAGTACATATCACTAAATATTCCGTTCTTTTCAATTAGCTCATCATATTTTCCTTTTTCTTCTATTTTTCCTTTATTTAAAACAATTATTTCGTCACAATTTTTTAATGTTGTTAATCTATGAGCTATAGAAATTATTGTTGTGCCATTTTCTTTTTGTAATTTTTCTATTTCTGTTTGAATATGTTTTTCAGATGTATTATCTAATGCTGACGTTGCCTCATCTAAAATTAATATTTTAGGTTTTCTTAGAAATACTCTAGCTATCGCAATTCTTTGTCTTTGACCACCAGATAAATTATTTCCTCCCTCTGAAATATTGGAATCAAATTTGTTTGGTAAAGTATTTATATAATCATATATATATGCTTTTTTAGCTGCTTCTTCAACTTCTTGCAATGAAACTTCTCTATCTATACCATAACATATATTTTCATAAATTGTTCCAGCGATTAAAAATGGATTTTGTGGAACCAACGCTATTAGTTTAGATATATCTTTTCTGTTTAAATTATCTATTTTCTTTGAATCTATTATAATAGTTCCATATCCTTTTTCTAATTTACATATTGTTTTTATTAACGACGATTTACCACATCCACTTGGACCGACAATTCCTAAAAACATTCCTTTATCTATTGATAAATTAAATTTATCAAATATAACCTTATCCTTGTTTTCATTATAATAAAACACTAAATTTTCTATTTTAACAATTGGTTCAGTTTTTATAATTTTATTCTTTTCTGATAACTTTCTATATGAAAAGTCATTTGGTATTTCAACCATTTTAAAAAAGTCTGTAGCTAATACTGTACATTCTGATAATTCATCAAATATTCTATGTAATTCTTCTAAAGGTTTTATCAGTTGAGTAAAACATAGATATGATGTTAATACACTACCAACTGATATTATATTTTTTGTTGCTAAGTATGTTGATATTCCTATAATTAAAACACTGAAAAAAGCTTGATTTACAAATTTTAAGCAATCATATAAAGCCATAGCTTTATGGTGTTTCATTTCTTTTTTTCTCAAAAATTCTGATTTTTTATCAAATCTATTTGTTTCAAAATCAACACTATCACTAATTCTTATTACTTCGATACCATTTATTAACTCTACTATAGTACCATCCATTTGAGATTTACTTTCTAATAATTCTACTCTAATTCCCTTTTGACTACTAATTTGTTTAAACACAATAAATATCCCAATTGGTATTACTAGCATCATTGGTAATGCTAGAATAAATGGTAATGTTATAAAAATTGTTATAATTGCAGCTATACTATTAAAAATTGCTGGTGCAAAATCCATAAATAGTAATTTTTCTAATTTTATAGTTCCTTCTAAACATCTATTCATTCTTCCATGAATATTACCTGTCATATTTTCTCTAAAATATGACAAAGGTGCCATAAGTAATGATTTTATAACCATTCCTCTTGCATTTTTTTCTGTTCTTGTTGCTGTATCTTCTACCATAACTCTTCTAATTATTTTTATAACCTCATTTGTAACATTTGCAACTAAAATTAAAATAAGAAATGGTATTACTTTCAGAAAATCTACTTCATATTGTGTTAAAATATCATCTGTAAGCCAACCTATAGCTTTAGGTGTTATTTGAGTTAGTCCCGCAGAAACAATCATAATTATTACAATAATTGCAAAAGTAATTTTTTGTTTTTTAGTAAGCATATTATAAAGTTTCTTTAATACAGATTTAACAGATATATCCTTTCTCTTTTTCATCTTTTTCTCCTTTTTATAAACTATATATTTTCTTACTATATTTCTTACTTTTTTCTCAAAATATTAAAAAATTACCATATAAATATTTTAACATATTAAAAAGCTATATAAAATAGCTTTTTTAATTTTTTAAATAAAAATTCTTGGTACTCTATATGAAATTGTACTCATTATTTCATAATTTATTGTATTACATGTTTTTGCAACATCTTCTAAAGTTATGTTTTTGTTATCCCAAATATATACATCATCACCTATTGAAACATTATCAAGATCAGTTACATCTGCCATAAATCCATCCATACAAACATTTCCTATTATAGGGACTTTCTTATTATTTATAATTACTTCTCCTTTATTTGAAAGACTTCTTCTTAATCCATCTGCATATCCAATAGGAATAGTTGCAACTTTAGTTATTTTGTCCGTTACATAACTTCTTGAATATCCAATTGAAGTATTTTTAGGAACTTCCTTTAAAAAAGTAATTTTAGATTTTAGTTTACAAACAGGTTTTAAATCAATTTTTTCCATAGTTTTATCATAAGATTCATATCCATATAGTATAATACCTGGTCTTACTAAATTATAATAACTATTTGGATAGTTCAATATACCATTAGATGCAGAAGAATGAATATATTTAATCTCACCTAATAATTCCTTCGCAGTTTTTATTGCTCTTTCAAATGAATTTATTTGTTTTTTAGTATATTCATCATCATAATCTGCTGATGAAAGATGTGTGTATATACCATCTATTTTTATATTTTTATATTTTTGTATTTTTTCAACATATTCTTTAACTCTATCAGGATTTATTCCTGTTCTTCCCATTCCAGTTCCAACTTCAACATGAATTTTTACTTCTTTATTTGTTTTTACTAGTTCTTTTAGAAAACTTTCTGAACTTATTCCAACTGTAATTTGATTATTTATAATTTTTTCTATTTCATCTTTAAATGGTTGGTTTAACACAAATATTTCCTTTTCATATCCATTTTTTCTAAGTTCAACACCTTCATCAACAGTTGCAACTGCAACAATATCAAATTGATTTACAATTTCATTTACTTTGTTTATCCATGTTCCGTATGCATTTGCCTTTATAACAGGCATAATCTTAACATTTTTTCCTACATATCTTTGAATTTGTTCTACATTATATTTAAATGCATCCAAATCCACTTCCATTACTGTTGGTCTTGTATTTTTCATAATTTACTCCTAAATCTGATTATTTCTATATCTGTTATATAGATAATCTAATTTTTCCATCTTTTCATTCATTTTTATTTGTAAATCAGATACTTTCTTTAAATCCTTTTTATCTGAATTTTCAGTTATTTGACTTATTATACTTTTCTTATTTTTATCATCCTTAGCTAATTTTTCTTTTTCAATACAAATTTTTTCCCATAATTCTTTATCATATTCATTTTCATTTTCCATTCTTATACAAGCTTGAATTTTACTTCTATTTCTTGGTATAACTCTTTGTTCTAAATCTAAAATCCAATTTTTTATAGATAGGTCCATAAAAGCATCTATAATTTCTCTATCCAAAGTTTTTTCAATTATGTTACTACCTTCTAATTTAGATATGTTTTCATATACTGTTTTTGGACAAATTCCAAATAGTTTATCTCTTTCTTCTTCTGAATACTTTTCAAAAATATCATTTTCTTCTCTATATATTTTACCTTTTACAAAATATTTACCGTTTTCATCAAATTTTTTGCAAAATTCTTTTTCTATTTGGAAATTAGTTAATTTCTTTTGGAGTGTATAATCAAGTCCATCCATTATTGCTGCATAAATTGCTGAAATAGCAATATATATATTTGTTTTAGGATTTGGTGATCTTAGTTCAAATCTAGTCGCTAAAGGATTATTTTTATCTCTAATTAAACATGCTAAAACCGTTCTATTTCTACTTTCAATGTTATATGCTCTTCCTATTGAAGCAACAACATGAGTTGGCGCTTCATATCCAGGTGTCAATCTATTTAAAGAGTCAATTGTGTTTGAAATGAAAGGGTTTATATATTCATAATTTTTTAATATTCCCATTATCATTCCCCATCCAATTTTACTCATATATGTCTTATCTTCTACAGGTTCTAGTAAGTTAACTATTTTATCCTCTTGAGTTTTCATCATAATGCTTAAATGACAATGTTTTCCATTACCTGCAACTTTATCAATAGGTTTTGCATTAAAACTAACTTCTAGTCCATATATTCTAAATACTTCTTTTACAATTATTCTTACTAATAATTCTGTATCAAGTGCTTTAAGAATATCATTATATTTCCAATCAATTTCTAGTTGTTCTACTATATGATCATTTGCTCCTTCTGCTACATATGTTCTTATTCCACCTACTTCTTTATGTCCCATTTCAGGTTTAATATTATATAATTGAAGAACCTCTAGAGTTTGTTCTAGAGCTGTTCTAACTATCCCTTGCGTTCTTTTCCAGTATTGCTCTTTTAAAGATTGTGATAATACTAATTCATGAATATTTATCGCATCATAAGGAGTTCTTACCCAGAACTCTAATTCTGTTCCAAGCATGAATTGAATATCATTATAATTATTTATTTTTTCTATGTTATATAGATTTAATATTTCTTTATTTTTATTTAATTTATCAACTAAATATTTTTTTAATTTTTCTGATGAGTCTTTTATTAGATATCTTGAATCTATAAATTTTCCATTATGTGATAAGAATGACCAAATTCTTATTGTTCCTGTTGGAAGCTGAGTTTTTGAATCTATATTTTCATAATTGTAATCCACATACCAATTAGCTGATTTATCAGGAATTAAATCAACTCTTGCATCAGATAATGTCGCAATGTTTCCTAAATTAACTGATGAACCGTCTGTTTGAATTCCATCATTAATTAATTCATCCATATTTTTTATAAAGTAATCTATTGGTATTTTTTCATCTGTATCTTTTCCCATTAAATCAACGGCAACAAATGATACGAATTTTATTTCATGGTGTTTTTTTAATATCTTTAGTAAATCTCTTTTATTACATTGACTGTTTTCTATTGTATAGATTAATTTTTTATTATAAATAAACTTTTTTTCCATACTCTCACCTTCAATTCATAATATGATTTAAAAAAAATTACTTCTATTATATCACAAAATTTAACTTAATGTACCAATATTTCTAAATAATTTTCATAAAATTGCTTAAACAGATACGATAAATATCTATTTCCTCAATATTATCCGTACAACACCCCTTTTCTTTTTATTTTATATGTTCTATCATTGAGTATATGTTTTGTCAATAAAAAATGTCAGAAATTAAATAAATAATTTTCTGACAAACTTCTCTATTTACATAAATGTCTTTTTATTTCTTCTAATTGTTTTATACTTTCTGTTTGTTCTTCAATAATTGTTTTTGCAACTTTTATAAGTCTTCTATCTATTCTATATCGAAGTACATTGTTACACATTTGTATTGCTCCTTCATGGTGTGGTAACATTTCATAAATAAAATCTAAATTTATTTGTTCACATCTTGGTGCATTTCTCATTTTATCTATCATATTTCTAGTTATTTGATAGTATGTTCTTGTATACCAATTAACTTCTCTTCTTGTGTTATATGTTCCAGACGTTGTTGATGCAATTTCTTTCATTTGCTCAATTCCTTTTGTCTGTCTTTTAATTATATTATGAGCTTCATCTTGAAGTGGTCTATAATTTGTATATTTTAATAAGTTCTCACACATATATATAGCTGCTTGGTGATGTGGTATCATACATTTTATAAAGTCTATTGTTATGCTATTAGTAATATTTTGTGATAACATTTCTTTTTCCATATTGTTTAGTATCTCATCAAATCTTTTTAGATATTCTTTTGTATTTATGTTTCTTATATCTTCCATATCATATATTCCTCCTACTATAACAATATGAAAATACATAAAATTTGTTACTAAAAAAGAAGCCCACTATATTTAGTAGGTTTCTTCTTTATATATTATACTTTTTCGACGTCTATATCTAATGTTTCACCATTTATGTTTGTTTGAGTATATGAATTTCTTTCTTTATCATAAACAACTTCTTCTGCTAAAGTATCTGTTTTTAGAGAATCTTCAAATTTCTTTATTACTTTTTCTAGTTTATCATTTCCAGAAACATAAAGTGTTATATGATCAAGAACTTCAAAACCTTTATCTTTTCTCATGTTTTGAACTTTTGAAAGTACTTCTCTAACATAACCTTCTTCCTTCAACTCTTCAGTTATATGAGTATCTAGAACTACACCAATTTCACCTTCTCCACTAAATGCAAAACCTTCTTTTCCATTCATTGTAACTAATAGATTGTTTGAATCTAATTCAATTTGTGTTCCTTCTATTTCAATATAGTCAACTCCACCATTTTTTATAGTGTTTGCTAAATCAACTTGATTCTTCTTAGTTAATTCTTCTTTAATTTTTGGTATGAATTTTCCATATTCTTTTCCTAATACAGGTAAATTAGGTTTTATTTCAAAATTAACATATTCAGACATTTCTGACCCTAATTCTATTTTCTTAACATTTAATTCCTCTTTTATTATATTTGCATAATAATCAGGTAAAGTATCTACTGAAATTAACATTTCAGAAAGAGGTTGTCTATTTTTGATATTAGCAGAGTTTCTTGCACTTCTTCCTAATTTAACAATACTATATGCTAAGTCCATTTCATTTTCTAGCTTTTTATCAATAGCTTTCTCATCAACTTCAGGCCATAAGCATAAATGTACACTTTCAGGTGCATTACTATCTAAACTTAAAACTATATTTTCATATATTTCATCAACCATAAATGGTACAAATGGTGCTGCAACTTTAATTAACGTTACAAGAACATTATATAAAGTAACATATGCTCCAATTTTGTCGTCTGTTAAATCTTTACCCCAATATCTTTCTCTATTTCTACGTACATACCAGTTTGATAATTCATCTGTAAATGATTCTATTTTTCCTGCAGCTGATGTTATGTCATAATGAGCTAATTTATCATCTACTTCTTTTACTAATGTATTTAATTTAGACATAATCCATTTATCCATAATATTAGTCAATTTAAAATCTTTATATTTTAACGGATTGAATTGGTCAATTTCTGCATATAGTACATAGAATGAATATACATTCCATAATGTACTTAAAAAGCCTCTTTGAGTTTCTTTTACACTATCTATTCCTAATCTTGTTGGTAACCATGGTGCATTACATGTATAGAAATGCCAACGTGTTGCATCTGCCCCAACTGTATTTAATAATACCATTGGGTCTACACCATTTTTCTTTGATTTAGACATTTTTTGTCCATGTTCATCAAGTACATGTCCTAAAACAATACAATTTTCAAAAGGTGTTTTTCCAAATAACGCTGTTCCAATAGCTGTTAATGTATAGAACCATCCTCTTGTTTGGTCTACTGCTTCTGAAATAAATCCAGCTGGGAAATTATTGTCAAACATTTCTTTATTTTCAAATGGATAGTGCCATTGAGCAAAAGGCATTGATCCTGAGTCAAACCAACAGTCTATAACTTCTTTTGCCCTTTTCATTTTCTTTCCACATTTAGGACATTTTAAATATACATTATCTATATATGGCTTGTGAAGTTCTATATCTTCTGGCACATCTATTCCTTTTTCTTTTAATTCTTCAATACTTCCTATACATTCTCTATGTCCACAATTTTCATCTTCACATGTCCATATTGGTAGAGGTGTTCCCCAATATCTATCTCTAGATATTGCCCAGTCTATAACTCCTTCTAGAAATTTTCCAAATCTTCCTGTTTTTATGTTGTCTGGATACCAATTAACTTTACTATTATTTTCCACAAGTTCATCTCTTAGAGATGTCATTTTTACAAACCAACTTTCTTTTGGATAATATAGAAGTGGTGTATCACATCTCCAACAATGTGGATAAGAGTGTAAATGTTTTTCTTTAGAAAATAACTTATCATTATCTTTTAACCATTTACATATATCTTCATTACAATCTCTAACAAATCTACCTGCCCATGGCTCAACTTCATCAACAAATTTTCCAGTTTTATCTACTAAATTTATAAATGTTATACCATTTTGTTTAGAAACAAAACTATCATCTTCACCATAAGCTGGTGCTATATGAACTATACCTGTACCATCTTCCAAATTAACATAGTCTCCATGTATTACTTCAAAAGCTTTTCCTTCAACTTTTCCAAATGGCATTAGTCTTTCATATTTTGTTCCTAATAACTCAGTACCTTTAAATGTTTTTAATACTTCATATTCTTTTCCATTTAAAACCTTTTCTAATAATCCTTTTGCTAATATATATGTTTCATATTTTGGTTCTTCTTCATTTCCAACATTTACTTTTGCTTCTACATATTCATAATTTTTATTAACACATAATGCTAAGTTTGAAGGTAATGTCCAAGGAGTTGTTGTCCATGCTAATATATATTTATTTTCACCAACTACTTTAAATTTAGCAACACAAGTTAAATCTTTTACATCTTTATATCCTTGTGCTACCTCATGTGATGATAGAGCTGTTCCACATCTTGGACAATATGGCATAACTTTATGTCCTTCATATAAAAGATCTTTTTTCCACATTTCTTTTAATGCCCACCATACTGATTCAATATATTCATTATGATATGTTACATAAGGATTATCCATATCTACCCAGAATCCAACTTTATTAGTCATTTCTTCCCACATGTTAACATATGTAAAAACACTTTCTTTACATTTTTTTACAAACTTTTCTACTCCATATTCTTCAATTTGTTGCTTACCTGAAATTCCAAGACTTTTTTCTATTTCAAGTTCTACTGGAAGTCCATGTGTATCCCATCCAGCTTTTCTAATTACTTTATATCCCTTCATTACTTTATATCTTGGGATAATATCTTTCATGACTCTTGTTTCTATATGACCTATATGTGGCATTCCATTTGCTGTTGGTGGTCCATCATAAAAAGTAAAATATTCTTTTGTTTCATTCATAGCAAAGTTCTTTTTTATTATATCTTTTTCTTTCCATCTCTTTGCTACTTTATTTTCCATTCCTGCAAATCCATCTTTAAGCTCTACTTTTTTGTACATCGTTTTTCCTCCTTTTTATATATCAAAAGAGCCATTACATCCTATATTTTAGGACGAAATGGCTCTTTTTTATTCCGCGGTACCACCTAATTTAGTAAATATATCTTTTACTTATTATTTACTCCCTTTATTTATCTTTAACGCAGATATACGTCTAACTTACTTATTTTCAGTATAGAAACAATAAAGTGATAATATATAATCTTTCCTTACCAAACTCACACCTAACATTGGCTCTCTTTAAGTAATTACATTACATATCGTGTCTTTATTTTTGTTTATTCATATATTTGATATACAATATTATACCACTTTTTTTGAATTATGCAAGGTTTTATTTAATTATTTCTTTTATAAGCTCCCATGTTCTTTGTATTGACTTAATTGACACTTTTTCTTTTGGACTGTGTACATCAAAAGTATTTGCTCCAATACAAACATATTGAATTCCTTTTATTCTATCTTTAAAAAATCCTCCTTCAACAACCCCTTGTGTAATAATTTTTTTAATTTCTTTATTAAATAGTCTTTTATATACTTGTGAAATTCTTGTAACTAAATCACTTGTATAATCTGGATCAAATCCCTTTAATTCTTGGCTCCATATTATTTCAATATCGTTTTCCTTTACTTTTCTTTCTAAATCATTTAAATATATTTTTCGTAATTTTATATCATTACTTCTCAAAGAATATTCAATTCTTATATATTTATCAAATTCATTTATAGCTCCTAGATTAGCTGACAATATTACTTCTTTGTTTTTACTAAAATATAGTGCTCCATTTTCAAATTCATTAACAAATCTAATTATTTTACTAGAAACTTCTTTTGAATATACTTTATTAGGATTTTCAACCTTTTTGAATTTTATTATAACTTCTTTATCAAATAATTCTTTTTGTTCTTTTATTTTATTTTTAATTATGCTATCTATATTTTCTTTAGTTGAGAATGTTACTTTAAAATCTCTTGGAATAACATTAACTCTACTTCCACCTTTAATTTGGCTAATATATACATCATCTAACTTGCTTAATATTTCCATTCCTAATTTTATTGGATTTCCTCTACTTTTATCTGCTATGTTTTCACCAGAGTGTCCTCCTTTAAAATTTGAATATGTAAGTTCATATGTATTATTTAAATCCTCTAATTTAATATATTCTTTTTCTAACTTTCCAAACCATTCCATGCAATTTGCAGAACTTATTACCATTTTACCTTCTTTCCCATTATCTAATGATATTATTTTTTTTGATTTTATTTGCTTTGTATCAATTAGTTTTACTCCTATCATTGTTGTTTCTTCTTGCACAGTAAATATACATTCAATCTTGGGTGCTTTTATCTTTTTTGAATCAAGCAATGCTAACATAAAAGCTACTCCTACACCATTATCTGCTCCCAAAGTTGTTCCATTTGCTCTAATAAAATCTCCATCCTTTATCAATTCAATTGGATTTTTTTCAAAATTATGTACACTCCACTCTTCTTTTTCACAAATCATATCAGTATGTCCTTGAAATGCTATACTTTCTTCTTTTTCATATCCTTTATATGCTTCCTTCCTTATAATTACATTAAAATATTTATCTGTATAATATTCTAGATTTCTTTTTTTAGCAAAATCAACTAAGTAATTTTTTATTAGTTCTTCTTTTCCAGATTTCCTTGGAATATTACTTATTTCTTTAAAAAATCTTAATACTTCTTTTGGTTCCTCTTTTTCTATTTCTATATCCATCTTATTCATTTTTTCTTCTCCTATCTTAATATAAGTTTAATAATAAAACTCCAAAACTATTGTTATTAGTATTATTATAAATAATTTTATTATATTTTTTTCATCTTAATCATCCTTTCTTTTTTGGCAAAATTATGAAATTAAAAAATATTTAAACACAAAAAAGATATACAAAAAAGACTATTTGTATTTTTGTTTTCCTACAAATAGCCTTTCATAAAGTATATCTCTATCTTTAATAAATATTTTTAAACTATTGTAGGCACAGCATTTTAAGCCTGTACCTACATTTGCTTAATGCATTGTAGTTACAAGCTCCTATAATGATGATGATGTAATTGGTTTAAAAATATTTTTAGTTTCATAATCTTTCCTCTTTTTAAAATTTATTTACAAATTCATGTTAACATAAATTTACATTCTTGTCAAATTATTTATTTACAAAATCTATGTTTTCCTATTGTAACTGTTACAGGTCTAGACCATATCCATTTATTAGTTGCTGTTGCAGGATTAAAATAATAGATTGCTCCATTACTTGGATCCCAACCATTTATCGCATCCTGAGCAGCTTTTTTTGCTGTTGAATTAGGAGTAAGATTTATTTGTCCATCAGATACAGCATCAAATGCTCCCTTTTGATAAATTACTCCTGATAAAGTATTTGGAAATGAACTATTTTTAACTCTATTTAAACAAACTGCTCCAACAGCAACTTGTCCTGTATATGGCTCTCCTCTTGATTCAGCATAAATTAGTTTAGATAAAATATTTAAATCTGATGAATTAGATGCACCTGTACTTGATGAAGTACTAGATGAATATATTCCCATAGCTTTTAGCGTCTTTGTTCCTGCTATTCCATCTACTGCTAAATTATTTTTTCTTTGAAAATATTTTACAGCTTCAACAGTTTTATTTCCATATATTCCATCAACATTTCCAGAATAATATCCCCATCTTTTAAGTTTTGTTTGAATTGTTCTTACTTCATCGCCTCTTGATCCATATTTAGATAATGTTTCAATTGTAATTTCATCATTTTCTTTTTCTTGTAACTTTTTAATTGTAATTATTATTGAAAATATTACAACAAATAAAATCAGAAATATAATAAATATTCTTTTTATTTTTTTCATAATAAAAACCACCTACAAAGTAAAATTTCTTATCATCGATATTTTATCCATAAATGGTTTTTTTATACATATATTAACTATATTCACATAGGATTGACTGTAGTCCAATTTCAACATCAATTAGTCCTATTTTATATTCATAATCTAAATCTCTTAGTTTTTGTAAAATTGTTTCCAATTCATTTTCTTTAAAATATTGTGATTGTCTTGTATATTTATTTACTAGAAACATTTGATTCGGCTTTAATTTTAAAGATTGAGCAATATTTCTATTTTCCTTTTGTGCTAATTTTACAAAATATAATTTTTTAAAATGGTTGTATAATGTTATTAGAATTTTTTGAATTGGTTCTTTTGCATATAATAAATTGTTTAGAATTTGTATGCTATCTGAATTTTTGTCTTTTTTTCCTAAACTATCTGTTAAGTCAAAAATTATACTTTCTATTTTTTTTGTACATAATAAATCAACTTCTTTTTTTGTTATCTTACCATTTTTTCCTGCATACTCAATCAATTTCCTTATTTCATTTACTAATTCTTGCATATTTGTTCCGCAACATTCAATAAAATACATTATCGTATTTTCATCTATATCTACACTATATCCTTTACATATTGCTTTTATTCTATTTGTTATTTGTATTGGTTTTAAGAATTCAAATTTACATACTTCACCACATTTATCAATTGTTTTTAATAAAGCTATTCTACTATCTACCTCTTCTTCTACAAATACTAATATGGTTCCCTGTTTTATGATTTCAATGTTTTCTTTTATATATTTATTTATATCTTCTCTTGTTTTTGAAAGTACAGCATTTTTTCTTTTTCCATCTGTTTTAAATAATCCCGTATTTCTAGCTATTATTAGTTTTTTTTCATAACCAAATGCTGGTGTTTCAATATTTGATATTAAACTATCAATATTATTTTCATCTAGAAGTACATAGTTTATTCCCTTTATACATTCTCCAAAGTTCTTCTTTATTTTTTTTAAAGAATTTTCTAGCAAAAATGTTTCTTCACCATATAAAAGATATAAACTATTTAGTTTATTATTTTTTAATTCTTTTTCAAGTTCTTCAATTTTTTTCATTGTTTATACCCTTTCTATAGAATTATAATTTTTGTGCAAATTTTGCAGAATGTGCATGGCAAATCGCAATAGCCATACTATCTGTTATATCATCTAATTTAGGTAATTTCTCAACTTTCAAAATCATTTTTACCATTCTTTGTACTTGTATTTTATCAGCTCTTCCATATCCTGCAACTGCTTGTTTTATTTGCAAAGGTGTATATTCATAAGTTGGTAAATTATTCAATCTTCCAACAACTAATATAACTCCTCTTGCTTGAGCTACATCTATTGCAGTTTTAGCATTGTTATTAAAAAATAGTTCTTCAACAGACATAGCATCAGGTTTATATGTTTTTATAATTTCCTCTAAATCTCTGTATATTTTCTCTAATCTTAATGGAAAAGAAACTCCAGCATCTGTTAACACAGCTCCTGAAGTTATTAAATTAAATTTATTTCCAATATAATCAATTACACTATACCCTACAATTGCATATCCTGGGTCGATTCCTAATATTCTCATCTTCTCCTCTTACTTTCCTAGTACAATTCTAAACACTTCAGAAATACTCCATGCTTGAGCAATTGTACCTTTTGGTAATTGTGGCTTTTTAGAATCATATATTTCCGCAATACTACCAATACATCCATTTTCTTCTAACTCTTTTTTGAATACTTTAGATGTCTTTTTTCTAAATTTATCTATTTTATCTTGTAATTCTTCTTTTTTTGTTTTAGCTTTTAGTGAATCTCTAATATTTTTTAATGAATCATAATATAATCCTAAAAGCCATGGCCATGTAATACCCTGATGATAGCTTGTATCTCTTTGATATTCATTACCTTCATATACTTCAACATATCCTTCATCCTTACTAGATAAAGTTTTTAATCCATAATCATTTAATAAATGCCTTTCAACAGTTTTTATTATATTTGTTGCTTCTTCTGATTTAGGATCAATAATTGGATATGTTAAGCTTAATGCAAATAACTGGTTCGGCCTAATTTTATCATCTCCTAATACATCATATAGAGATTTTTTTCTTTTTATATAAAATTTTTCGTTAAATGTTTTTTTACATTCTCTTGCTAATTTTCTGTATGCTTTTTCTTCTTTTTGTTCTCCATATTTTTTAGCAAAACCTTCTATTATTTTTAAAGCATTATACCATAAAGCATTTATCTCAACTGCTTTTCCATTTCTAGGTGTTACAGCATAATCTCCACATTTGACATCCATCCACGTATTTTGAGTATCAGGTCTTCCTGAAACAATTAAACCATCACTATCTAAATAAATATTATTGTTATCTATATCTATTCCTTTAATATAATTTTTTATAATTTCTTTCATTTTTTTGTATAGTACTTTTTTTACAAATTCATTATCACCTGTATATTTAACATATTTATGAATTTGTTCAAATAATAATAATGATGCATCAACACTATTGTATAATGGTCTATTATCAAATCCTGAATAACCATTTGGAACTAATCCCATTTTTATATCTCTTACCATTGTTTGTAATACTTGTTTTGCTTCTTCGAAACGTTTAGGAATTAGTAAAAGTCCTTCAAAAGCAATCAAACTATCTCTTCCCCAATCAAGAAACCATGGATAACCTGCAATTACAGTATGTAATCTAAATGTTGGTCTATATACAATGAAATTATCTGCTGCAACTAAATATGTTTTTATTTCTTCATCAAGTTCTTTTTCCTTCTTTGTCTTTTTTTGTTTTCTATTATCAATTAATAATGAATCATTAAAAATCATATTTAATCTTATAATCTCTTTATCAATTAGTTTTTTTACATTTATCTTTTCTATATTTTCTTCTAATGAAAATACAAAAGAAATTTCTTGGGTTTTGTTTGCATTGATATCTACTTCATAAACACCTGGAACTGCATGATTTTCTTTTGGATCAAAACCTCTTTTTTGTTCTTCTGGATAAAACATATTTTTAAATACATCATTATGATGTTCAATATATCTTCCTTTTGATAAATGCATATACATTGGTGTTTCAGCATGTTCATTTAATACAATTTTTACTTTTGTGTCTTTTACATTTTGTCTAAGCAAAAAACTTTCATTTTTATTTATACAATGAAAATCTCTAAAATTTATAACTGGCGCTAATGTTAATTTTATTTGTTTATCCTCATTATTTTCAATTTTGTAATAGATGCCAACTGTATTTTTTCCATATTCCATACATATAATTTTTGTAATTTTTACATTTTCAATTTCATATTTAAATACTGGTACAAAGTTCTTTTCAAACCCAACTTGATTTTTATAACCTTGAGAAATATACTCTTCACATACATTTGTATACAAATCAAAATTATTGTCATCTATTGTAATACTTTCATCTACTTTGGATAACATCAAAAATCTTCTAGCTGGAGGTGTAAGTGGTGCAATTAATAACCCATGATATTTTCTAGTATTTGCTCCTATTATTGATGATGATGCATATCCACCTATTCCATTTGTTATTAGCCATTCTTTTGTTAATCCATTTTCTAAGTTTAATTGTTCTTTTGTAAATTTCATTTTCTCACCTTTCTTATTTTGGTTTGTATTTTATTCCTTCATTCTTGCTCCTTTTTTTCTCTTTTTAGGAGTTTTATTTGTAGTTTTTTCTTTTTTATTGTTTATTTCCTCAACTTTTTTTGTTTCTTTTTTTTCATTTACTACTTTCTTTTCATCTCTACCTTCTTTAATTGTTTTTTGTTTTCTGTTTCTTTTTACTGCTGAATCTGCAGCTTTAATTGAAGCAATTCTTTCTTTATATTTACTACTAAATTTACTTTTTCTTTTAGGCATACTTTCACGTCTTTTATGCTTTCCATTCTTTTTGGCTTTTTTAGCAATTTCTTTTTTAGCTTTATTTATTCTCTTTTCTTCTCTTAATTTATTATTTAGCATTAAGTACTCTGGATCATTTTGTTTATCTTGATACTTTAAATCTTCACAAATAAGTTCAATTATTGAAGACGCTATCAAGTCTGGATCATGCCTAATAAAATCATCTTTAATCGTAGATAAATTCTTTTGGATAAATCTTATACCTTTTACACTATTTATTTTTGGATGTACAAGGTCTTGTCCTTCTTTATTATATTTTTTTATAAATTCAGGAATAATTTCTCCTGTATCATAAATACAATAATTTATTATTTTTTGTCTACAATGTTCTCTGATGGCTTTTATGTGATCTTCTACTGTAAAGTCATCTGTTTGTCCAATTTCTGTCATAATATTACTAATATATACTTTGATTGCTGTAGATTCTTTTATTGCTTTTGTGATTCCATTTACTAATAAACAAGGAATTACATTTGTAAATAAACTTCCAGGTCCTATAACAATACAGTCAGCATCTTTTATTGCTTCTACAACCCCAGGTGCTGGTTTACAATTTGATGGCAAAACCCTTACTCTATTTATCTTTGTAAATTTATCAACAACAACTTCAGGTATTCTAGATTTTTCTTCAACTGTATAACCATTTGCTAACTCTGCTACAATTTTCATTTCATCAAGTGTCACTGGTAAAACTTTACCAGATATATTTAGCACTTTACTACTTCTAATAAGAGATTCTGTAAAATCATCTCCATTTGCTTCTTTCATCGCTGTAAAATATATATCTGAAAAATCTAATCCCTTTAATCTACCTTTAGTAAATTTATAATCTAATATTTTTCTCATTTCTTCTGGATTAGAAGAAAGTGATATAATACTTTCTTTAATATCTTCTAAAGGTAATGTATTTAACTCTTTTCTAGATTCTGTTTGTCCTTCTCCATAATCAGATACAGCAACTATAGCTGTAATATTATTACTATATTTTTTTAATCCTTCTAATAATGTATTAAGTCCAGCTCCTCCACCTATAGCTACTATCTTTGGTCCTTGGTCATATACTGTTTTATCAAATATCAATGATTTAACATTAACATTTTTTCTATCTTTCATCCTATCATCTGTTGATTCTATAAGTGTTTCCATTGCTCTTTTATTTAAGAATATTAGTCCTAAAACTATAGAAACAAATCCAATTGTAAATATAATAACTACTTTTTCTGCATTCGCAAAAGACATTTCTTTCATTACTAATATTTCTGCTATTCCATAACAAGAAAGCATTATTCCTACTAATATTAGAAGCATCCATCTTTTCATTTTTGAACTTGATTTAAACCATTGTATAAGTCCTTTCATTTTATCAATTCCTTTCTTTTTGTGTTCTACTCTTCTCCAATTATTTTCATTTCTAACTGTATTTTCTTTTTAAATCTCTCATAAACTTTATCTTGTACATAGTTTACTAATGATAGCACATCTTGTGCTGATGCATTTCCTTTGTTTATTATAAATCCAGCATGTTTAGTAGAAACTTCTGCTCCTCCAATTCTATATCCTTTTAAACCACATTCATCAATCAATTTTGCTGTTATATAGTCATTACCTCTTTTGAAAGTACTTCCTGCATTTGGATATTCAATAGGTTGAGAGTTTTTACGACTATTACTATATTTTTCCATTCGTTCTTTAATGTTTTCTTTTTTATCTTTTTGTAAATTTATTGTAACTTCTAAAATTATATATTGATGTTTTGAAAAAATACTGTGTCTATATGAAAATTCAGCTTGATCTTTTAACATTTCTTTTTTATTTCCAAACTCATCTAAATAAATAATTTTAGAGACAATATCTTTCATTTCTTTTCCATTGGCTCCAGCATTCATATATATAGCTCCACCAATTGTTCCAGGAATTCCTGATAATTCTTCCATTCCTGATAAATTATTTTCTAACATTTTATATGCGGTCTGTATTACTTTGTTTCCAGCCCCTATTTTTACTTTTTTATCTTCAATTTCAAGTTTTTGTATATGTATTTTTAATGTAATACCTTTAATACCACCATCCAATACTAAAATATTACTTCCATTTCCTAATATAGTAATTGGAATATTTTCTTTTCTTGCATAATCTATAATATCAATTAAAGATTTTTCATCTTCAATTTCAATTAAACATTGTGCATTTCCTCCAACTTTTAATGTAGTATGTTTTTTCATTGATTCATTCCAAAGTATTTTTGAAGGATTTTTTATTATATTTCTAATATCTTCTTTTTGTTTTTCAGTCATTAAAATTCCTCCACTATTGTCATTATTCTACTGAATATACATATAATATTTCTTCAAAGTTTTCAAATTGAGTTTTGTTTATAACTTCTCCTGTATTATAATTTACAATATATGTATCAACATCATTTGTAATTCCTAACTGTTTTAGACTTTGTGAATCTAGTTGTTTATATTCATCATCTTTTCCTTTTAGAACTAAACTATCATCCTTCTTTTTTAATAATTCTTGGACTTCTTCTTTAGAAATTTTTTCTCCTGGCAATTCTTCGTAATCTGTTTTGGTTGAATCATTTCTAATCTTTCTTTGTAATATTGCGTTTTGCACCATTAACAATTCAGATTTAACTACACTTGTTGTTGTTTTCTCTTGATCATTTATTCCCATACTAAGTGAGATTGAAGCAATTATTAAAAGTACTATAACAATTACCATTAAAGAAATCAACGTAATACCTTTATCATTACTTTTCATTTTTTTCTCCTTTGTCTTTTATCTTTATATATTTTATAATTAAATTTCTTTATTGTATTCGTTATTTACTATATCATTTTTTAAACTTAATTACAATATATATAAATAAAGTTTATTATAAACTTAGGTAAGGAGATGGTTATTTGAATTATTCAAAAACACATAAATTCAACCTTTTAATTTTCAATTTTAATAAAATTTTCTTTCCATTTTTATTTATAATTTTTACTTTTAGTTTATTATTATTTTCAAAGTCAAATTTACCAGCAGTAAAATCCAGTCTTTCTTTATGGGCTAATTCTGTTATTCCTTCTTTATTACCTTTTTTCATTTCAACTGAATTGTTAATGCATACAAATATATCCTATTATTTTGGAATTATATTTAAAAACATTATGAAGCCATTATTTAATGTTAGTGGAGAATGTAGCTTTGCATTTATTATGGGAATAATAAGCGGATATCCTGTCGGTGCAAAATTAGCTTGTGAATTCAGAAAACAAAATATATGTTCTAAAGTTGAATGTGAAAGATTACTTAGTTTTAC
>CANQQC010000012.1 GCA_947625925.1 uncultured Clostridia bacterium
GAATCTCTCGTTTATTGGAATATTTGGATTTTTCTTAACTTCCTCTTTAAAATCTATTATATATTCTTTTTGACCTTGCAAATTTATATATGCTTTTAAATATCTTCTTTCTTTCTTTTCTTTCTCCGTCATTTCATTATAGTTGTTTTCTTTATCACCTAAAAGGTTTTGCATTAAATCTTCTTTTGTATCAAATTGATATTTTTCTTGATCTACAATCAAAATTAAATCCTTCATACTTGATTTCCTTTCTTATCTTAAATAGTCATCTTTATTTTTATTACTAATATTTCTAAAAGGCATTTTTTGAGTTTCCTTTTCTATATTATTTATAACTTGTGATTCTGGAGCTCTTCTATATCTCTCTTTATATATTTTTCTTTCTTCTTCATTTGGAAACATCATTTTCAAGAAATTTTCAGTAAGCATTTCTTCATTTTTATATCCAGAATTCAACTTATTTCTTGCTTCTAAAAGCTTTTTTTGCCCATTAGAAAGAGGTAATTTGTTTTTTATTGCTATTTCTATATCTCCTAAATGTCTAGCCACTTCAACCAATCTTGTACATAATCTAATATTTTCATATATAGTTTTATCGTTTAAAGTCCCATTAAACACTCTAAATTCTATAGTATTTTTTGATAAAGTATTTAAATTAGTAAGATTTAAACCATAATATCTATCTTGATTTTCAGAATCTTTAATTTTGCTTACAAATGAATCTAAACTGTCTTCATTTAATAAATTAACTGATTTACCAATATCAAAGTTTTTTGAAAAAGGTTTTGCATATGCTTCTAACCCTCTTCTTGTTTTTTCACCAGCAGAATTGCTGATTTTATAAAAAATACTTTCACAGTTTTTATATATTTCAAAAAAATTTTTCCATGATTCTAAAGAGTCCAAGTAATCTGCACCTATATGAATATGTCCTCCACAAGTACCATTTGTTGTTAATTCATTTTGTTTCATTAACTTTGTTATAATTGGAATTGTTTCTAAATCTTCGTTTTTCATAACAGGGGATATAACTTCAACACCTTCTCCACCATTATATCCAACCAAACTAGTATCTCTTTTAGCTAAATATCCTCCCATTAAATTTCTCATTTTTCTTAATAAAAGACCGTTTCTATTTCCTTTAGGAGATTTTCCTACTGCTTCTAATTCGACACCTATTGTCATTTCTTTTGGTAATCTTGGTGGTTTATTTTCTTGTGTAACATTGCAAATATTTCTTATTTTATTTAATTCATCTTTTTTCAAATGCTCTCTATCTTTGAAAATTCCCATCATTAAAAGTTCTTTATTTTTTTCAACTAATCTACTAACCTCTGGTATATCTCTTACTCCGTTTAAATATTCTTCAACTTTTGAAATATCTTTTAAACTCGATAAAATTTTTATATTAGCAGCAAGTTTAGAAACATCATTTTCTGGATATGTTTCTTTATTTATATTATCTAATACTTTAAGTTTTAATTGATCATTGTTATAGCTTGATACAACTTTTACTTGATCCATAAAAGCTAATTTAAAATCATTATTCGCCAAATATTTTCTTTTTAAATTATCATTTTTTAAAGTCGATAAAATAAAGGATATATTTGATTTTCTTAATCCCAATTGTTTAATTTTTTTCGTATTTAATATTTTTTCTTTTTGCTGATCACTTTTTATACTTTCAATAATTTTTACAATATCTGCTCTTTTAAAATTTAATTCATTTATTTTACTCTGTTCTAAAAAAGCCATTTTATTACTATCATAAGTAAAATTAGAAATAATTGACACCATATCATCACTTGTAAGGTTTAGTTCTTTGGCTTTTTGTAAAATATCAAATCTGCTTTTTTCATATTTTAATGATTTAATTATTCTTTTTCTTTGAGATTTATATTCTCCGCCTTTTTTACCGTTTTCTATATATTCTAGCTTGTTTTTATCTTTTTCAAAACTTTCAATAACATTTACTAATAGAGATGGTGTATAACCTTTTTCTTTCATTTTTGATATGAATTTTCTCTTTTTATTATCACTATTAAATGTTTTTGCTATTTGACATACATGTCTTTTATTCAATCCTATTAATTTTGCTTTTTGTATTACTTTTTCTTTATTAGCATCACTTTTTATACTTACAGCAATCTCAACTAAATCTTCTCTTGTAAAAGAATATTTTTTTATATTATTTTTTTTAAGTAAATTTAATTTCGTTCTGTCTGAGAAATTATTTTGATGCAACCATGATTTAATATTTTTTATTTTTTCCATTCTATAATTTTCTCCTATGTAATTATTAAATAAGAGGAGGCTTTTAGCCAATACCTCCCCTTTCATTAATTTATAAATATTTATTTACTTAGATCTTTTGCTAAATTTTCTAACTGATTTACTGTAACTCTTCCTGCAGCTATTGTTATTAACTCTTTATATAGCTCTGATTTTTCATCTACATGTGCAAATATATTATCAGCTTTCTTTTTTAAAAACATTATTTTAATCATATAATCTGAAAGATTTGTATCCATTACATATAAATATGTTTCTTCCTTATAATCAAATTGATCAACTACATATAATTTTAATCCTTGATAATTAACAATTTTTCCTTTCCAATCTACTGTTAACTTATCTTGCAAACTCATATTTTTCATCTCCTTTTTATTATTTATTAAGCTCTGTCATTATCATCTTTGTCCTTTTGAGGATTTTTGTTTTTAGAAAATCCTACTAAATCGTCAACAAATCTTGCTCCAGTAGTAATTGCTGATACAATTGGTCCTGTCAAATCTGCAACAATCTTTCCTGCTTTTTGTAGAAGACCTAAATTTTTACCTTGACTTAAAACATCTATAATAGCTTTATTGTATTCCATAGCTGCATCTTTTCCAAGAGCTGCATTACTTGCAACTAATTCTTGCATTCCTTGTGGTAAACCTTGCCATACTGCAGAATGTGCAGGTACATTACTAGCAAGTGCCTCAGCTGGTATTTTATCTAATATATCTAATTTAATATTTTGTAATTCAATTCCTGCTTGAACAGGATCAGTTTGAGCAAGTGTTGACATTACATTATTTATCCTATTTTGTATACCTGGGACAAAAGCTTCAAAGAAATTATGATGTGCAGTATCTGCTGAAACATATTTTCCACTTGAAATATCCCAAAAAGCACCTTCTGCATTCGAATATTCTGTAATTCCATTTAATGAATTCAAATCATTAATTAGAGAATCTGCTTGAGCTTGAAGAGCTTTTGGTGAACTAAGTTTAGACACCATACCTTGTACTCCAGCAATCAATTGATTCATCATATCTTTGTCTTTTAATATTTCTTGAGCAGATTTTATTGCTCCATAAGAACCAAGTACTAAATAAATAACCATTTCAGGTCTATTTTCAATTCTATCACTTACTTCTGTTGTCAACTCACTATCTTCTTTATAAAAGTCACCTGTTTCTATTGGAATAATACCAAATTTTTTACCTCTATTAGTTTTTTCAGACATATATTTGTCCATTTGTCTTTCTACGTCTGACATTTCTTGTCTACCTTCAAGACCTTCTAATTCAATATCTGCTAATTCATTTACTGATTCTGTATTGTCAACTTGTCTTTTACCAAAAAACTCATAGTTTCCTTGTTCTCTAAAACTTCTATGATTTGCTCCTCTTCTTAAGTTCTTTCTTACATCTTTTAAAGTTGCATCTTTTTGTTTTAATCCGTCATTTCCTTTATATCCAAGTTCTGTTTCATAATCATCTATCAATCTTTTTTTCTCATCAAGTTTATTCAATAAAATAGCTTTTCTTGCTGTACCATCAAGGCTTGGATCTTCCAATTGAGCTTCTATTTCATCTCTTTCCTGTTTTGCACTATCAAGTAATGGTTTTAATTCATTTGATCTTTGTTTATATTCTTTTTCTTTTATTTTTGATATTTCATTAAATCTTTTTTGTAATGAATCCAAAAATGGCATTGGTACTTTAAGTTGAACTATTTTTTCTTCTGTTAAATATTCTGTTAACATTTCAAATTCTTCTGATGATAAATCTTTTATCTCATTATACATTTCTTTTCTGTATTTATTTCCAAAAGGTTTTGCCACTAATCCAACTAACTTACCAAGAATACTAGTATGTGTAACAAATCTTCCATATCCCCAACAGTCTCTTCTTCTTAATTTAGGACCTTCGTTTAATAGTTTTTTATATATTTGTAATCCACTTGTAGCAGGGTGTAAATCATCTCCTGGATCTATTGGTTCTGTTGATCCAGTTTCTTCTTCTGGATCACCTTTCTTTTTGTCTTTCTTATCTTTTGGTCCTTCTGGACCCTCTGGTCCTTCTGGTTCTTCTGGTCCCTCTGGTCCTTCTGGTCCTTCCGGTCTTTCTGGGTCCTCAGGGCCTTTGTCTAAATCAGATTCTTTTGTTTTTTTACTTAATAATTTTTGTTCTAATTCTTTAATTTTCTCTTCTTTTTCTTTTATTCCTTCAAGTATTTCTTTAGGAATAAAATATGCTCCTATATATTCATTTTCTTCTTCTTTTAGACTTTCTAATTCCTTCTCATTTTTTTCAATTTCTTCAATTATTTCTTTTGTTTCTTTCCTATCCTCTAATTCTTCTAATAGTTTTTTTCTCTCTTCCTCTAATTCTTGCATATCTTCTGTCATAAAATACGCACCACTATATTTGATAAACTCTTCTTGGATTTCTTCTAGTTTACTTTCTATATCTTCAATATCAGCATTAACTTTTTCCATTGTTGGAATTTCTTCTAGCTCATTATACTCTTCTTGCATTTGATTTATCTCTTCTCTTAATTTATTTACAAGTTCAGTATCGTAGAAATATGCTCCTGGAACTATCTCATCATCAATTTCTTCTTGTTTTTCTTTTATAAGTCTTGTTAGTTCCTCCATTCTTCTTTTGTTTTCTTCTTCCATTTTCATAAGTTTACCGCCTTTCTTTTTTTTTAACTTTATTATTTGTTTCTACAAGATACACTTGTACTTATTCTATCTTTACTCCATAAGTATATCTATATTTTTTTGTTTTTACAATACTTTATTTTAAATTACATAAAATGTCATATCTCTGTAATATTTGTAATAAAAAAGCACCTCCCTAACATACTAGGGATAATGCTTTTACAATCATTTTATTTTATTAACTTTAAACTTCTGTTTGCTAATTCTTTATATCTCATTTTTTTGTCTTTTATCTTTTTTCCTTCTAATTCTGGTAATATTCCAAAATTAGCATTCATTGGTTGGAACTTTTCATTACATGTAGAAATATATTTTGCTAAAGCTCCTATCATTGTTTTTTCAGAAAAAACTATTTTTTCTTTATTTTCAAATTTGTTTATAGCATTTAAGGCTACTACCATTCCAGAAGATATTGATTCAACATATCCTTCTACTCCAGATATTTGTCCTGCAAAAAATATATTTGTATTACTTTTTAAATTATATGTATCATCTAATAGCTTACTACTATTTATATATGTGTTTCTATGCATAACTCCATATTTTACAAACTCAGAGTTTTGAAGTCCTGGAATTTTTGAAAATATTCTTTTTTGCTCTCCAAATTTTAAATTGGTTTGAAATCCTACCATATTATATATACTTGCTTTTGAATCATCTTGTCTTAACTGAACAATAGCATATGGTCTTTTGGCTGTTCTTGGATCATCAAATCCTACTGGCTTTAGCGGTCCAAAACGTAATGTATCTATTCCTCTTTTTGCCATTATCTCTATTGGCATACATCCCTCAAAAATCTCTCTTTTTTCAAAATCATGCAATGTTGCAACTTCAGCTTCTACTAATTCTTTCCAAAATTCTTCATATTCTTGTTTATTCATTGGTAAATTTATATAGCTAGGTGTTTCACTTCTTTGGCGTTCTTTCCATTGTTCAATACTTTCTTCTTTTTTCTTTTCTTGACTATATCTATCTCCATAAAAAGCAATTGAAAAATCAATACTATCTTTTTCTATTATAGGTGCTGCTGCATCATAGAAATATAATTTTTCCATTCCTGTAATTTCACCTATCTGTTTTGCAAGTTTTTCAGATGTTAATGGTCCAGTAGCTATTATAACTATTCCTTTTTTAATCATTTCTTTTATATTTGTTACTTCTTCGTTAATTACTTCGATATTAGGATTTTCTTTTATTATTTTTGTGACTTTTTTTGAAAAAGTTTCTCTATCAACAGCTAAGGCTTGTCCAGCTGGTACACTTGTTTCATCTGCAATTTTAATCAATAAAGAGTCAAGTTTCCTTAACTCTTCTTTTAGTAGTCCACAAGCATTTGTTAATAAATTTGATTTAAAAGAATTACTACATACTACTTCAGCTAAATTAGTATTGTGATGTGCTGGTGAAAACTTTTTTGGCTTCATTTCATAAAGTTTTACTTTTATTCCTTTTTTTGCTATTTGATATGCAGCTTCACAACCAGCCAAACCTCCACCGATAACTGTTATATAACTTTCCATTTTAATCCTTTCTTATATTATTTAAATAAATTTAAAATCTCTTCTTTTGATAGTTTATTAGCAAATACTGTTTGTGTATCTAACATATTGTCTATCAATTCTGCCTTTCTTTGTTGCAACTCATATATTTTTTCTTCAATTGTATTTTTAGTAATCAACTTGTATACTTGAACATTATTTTTTTGTCCTATTCTGTGAGCCCTATCTGTTGCTTGGTTTTCTGCTGATAGATTCCACCAAGGATCATAATGAATTACAATATCTGCACCTGTTAAATTAAGTCCTGTCCCACCTGCTTTTAATGAAATTAAGAATAGTTTTATATTTTTATTTTCATTAAATTCATCAACTAAATCTATTCTATCTTCTACTTTTGTTGATCCTGTTAATTTAAAATAATCTATATTTCTTTGCTTTAATTCTTTCTCTATTATTTCAAACATTGATGTATAGCTTGAGAATAAAAGTATCTTATGATTTCCTTTTATTGCATCTGTTATTATTTCCATACATTGTTCTAGCTTACTGCTTCCATCTTTATAATCTTTTATAAATAATGTTGGATGACAACAAATTTGTCTTAATCTCGTTAGTGCTGCAAGAATTTTCATTTGATTACCATTCAATGTATTTGGATTAATTTTTAATTCTTCTGCAATTTCTTGTTTGGCTTGTGCTAAATATGAAAGATATATTTTTTCTTGTTCTTCCTTCATTTCACTTGTTAATACTGTTATACTCTTTTCTGGTAATTCTTTTAGCACTTCTGTTTTAGTTCTTCTTAATACAAATGGTTGAATTAAAGTTTTTAATTTCTCCATTGTTTCAGAACTATCATCTTTAATTATTGGAGATTCATAATTTGACTTAAATTTTTTATAGTCAAAAAGATATCCTGGCATTATAAAGTCAAATATTGACCATAATTCAGAAAGTGCATTTTCAATTGGTGTACCAGTTAATGCATATCTTGTATCTGCTTTAATTTCTTTTATAGATTTTGCGTTTTGTGTATTACTATTTTTTAAGTATTGTGCTTCATCTGCAATTACATATCTAAATTTATAATTAAGTTCTTTATATATATCTATATCCCTTTTCAACAAATCATATGATGTAATTACAACATCATAGTTATCTATTTGTTCAATTTGTTTTTTTCTTTCTAAAGCATTTCCTCTAATAACTAATGTTTTTAATTTACTTGTAAACTTTTTAGCTTCATTTTGCCAATTTAATGTTAGTGAACTAGGTGATATTACAAGACTTGCTTTCTTTTTATTTGGTATTAAAGCTTCTTGTCCTTCTATAATATCTAAATTTTTTTCAAAACTATCTACATAATCTACAATTATAGATAGTACTTGAATTGTTTTTCCAAGTCCCATATCATCTGCTAATATTCCACCAAATTTATAATTGTCTAATACTTTTAACCATTTAAATCCTGTTTTTTGATAATATCTTAAAGTATTTTCAAGTTCCTTAGGTATTTGTAATTCTTCGATATTTTCTTTATCTAAATTTTGAATTAATCTTCTATATTCCATATCTTTTGTAATTTGCGTACCTTTAATTTGTTTTAATAACTCATTTAGGTACATTGCTCTAAATACTGGAACTTTTACTTCTTCTTTTAATTGTTCTGGATTAATTTCCATTCCGGTCACTAGCTTATCTATAAAGCTGATTTCTTTACTATTTTGTATATCAATAAATTCACCTGATTTTAATCTATAATATTTCTTCTTTTCCTCATATTTTTCTAATATATCTTTCAACTCTGATGTATCTATATTTAAATCTCTTATACTTATTGTAAGCAATCCATTTTCTACTTTTATTCCTATATTTCCTATTGTTGGTTGTTTGATTTGTTTTTTATTAAATTTATCAGTAGTAAGAATTTCAAATTTTTGTATATATTTTTGTATATCTTTTGTTAAAAAGTCATAGATTTTTTCATCTTCAGGTAAAACAAATCTTAGATTCTTTGCATCAAACATAAAACCTGTTTTCTTAAACATATTAAGATTCTTTGTTTCTTTTATAATATTTCTTGGAAAATTTGTTTTTACTTTTTCATCCAACGGATTTATTTCTTCTTTTCCATAACAAAATCTAACATCTGCTATTAAATAATCTTTATCATTAAAATCTAAATAAAGTTTTGTTATCAATTCCTTAGGTTTATATTTTTCAATTTCTTCTTGTGATATATTTTCTATTTGTATAGCATCTTTAACTTTTGGTATTATTATTGAAAATAAGTCTTTTAAATCTTCTTGCCTTAAATTTACTTCTGTTATGTACTCTTGTCTAAAAACTTCTAATAAGTTTAAGTTTGTTCTTTCAAATTCTTCACTACAACGATGTAATCTTCCTCTTTTCAATACATATTTATATTTTTTTCCTCTTATTATTCTTATTTTAAAAATCTCTATGTTTGGTTTGATTACATACTCTCCATCTTCTTTTTTAGTTAATGTAAATTGAATTTGTGGATTTTCATTTAAAAATTCAATATTTTCAATTTTTCCATCTATTTGAAATTTTACAGTTTCTCCTTGTAATATTTCAAATAACTCATCAATTCCGTTGTTTCCTATTATAATTCTTGAAGCATCAAAAGTATTACCAAGATAATTATAATTATTATTATTTGGATTTGTTATTTTAATATTTTCTGCATATTTCATAATGAATGCTAATAGTTTTTGACTTTTTTCATTGAATACTTCTTTTCTATGTGTAAATTGAGTCTTATCTCCATATCTATAATATTCTTTATTGAGCATTCTATCATAAAATTCTGAAATATCTTTTATTTTAAATTTTTTGCTTTTTCCAACTTTGAATTCAATTTTCATATTTCCAGTAAATCTATCAAAAATAATTGTAGGTTCAATGTCGACACTTCCTATTTCTCTAGCTTTTACTTCTATTTCATTATCATCCAAAATTTCAAGCTCTTCATTATAAAATATATTTACTAATTGTTTGAATTTTTTATAGTTTTTTTCTTTTTGCATAATTCCCTCTCTTATTTGTCGTTATAGCTAAATATTATATACCTTTTTTTAGAAAAATGCAACTGTTTTTTATTTGTACTACAGGCTTTTATGTTTTAAAAAAAAGAAGACTTAAAAAGTCTTCTTAAATTATCTATATTTTTATATCCTATTTTATAGAACTTTCTTCTTTTATATAGAATTTTTCAATTAACTTATCTAATTCAACACTTAATTTTAAAATACTCTCATAATCTTCCCCTTCTTCTATGCTTTTGTTTAATTTATCCCTTAAATTACAAATTTCCTCATTTAACATTTCCATCTCTCCTTTTTTTGCATTATATCTTTTGTATATTTATAAACTACCATACTTTTCTTTCGTAGTCAAGTAATATCAACGGTTCTTTCAATTTTTCGTATTACGAATTTATTTATTTTTCGACAGTTTCAAGCATAAAAAAATAGCATAAATCAAATTACTTCTTTTATGCTATTTTTTTAACATTTTTCACTTTCTATTTTTTTAACAATTAAATTTAATTTTTTACAATAGAAATCACCATTTTTTCCTCTTTAAATAGATTTTTTAACAACTGTTCTACATATTCTACATTTATTGCATCTATTTCTTCTAGATAGTCAAAACTATTTATTCCTTTAAATGTATCTGATATAAACATTCTGGCTATATCAGCAACATCATCATACTCTTTTACAAAACTTCCATAAATACTTCTTTTTATTCTTTCAAAATCTTCTTTATTTATTCCTTTTTCTTTATATTCTATAACTTTTTTCTTAAATTCTTCATATACTTTTTCAGGATCATTAGCTTGACCAGTTAATAAAATATGTGCATAACCATTTGCAAACTCGAAGTCACATCCTGGAGCTCCATATATCACTCCTTCATTGTATAATCTTTTATACAATTCTGAACTTTTTCCAAATATTAAGTCCAATAATATTTCTACTCCTAAATGTGTTTTTACTTTTTGTGTTTCTTCCAAAGGTGGCACTTTTATCCCTATTGTATATAAAGGAATACTTACTTGCATTTTTTGTTCAACTTTTTCTTTTACAATATTTTCTGGTTCTTCAGGATATATTCTTTTTATCTCACCATTTGCTTCTTTTTTTTCTAATCTTTTCTTTATTTCTTCTAATAAATCTTCTGGTAAAAAATCACCACAAGCTACCATTACCATATTTGAAGGATTATAAAATGTATTATAACATTTATACAAAACATCTTTATCTATATGGCTTATTGTCTCTATAGTACCTGTTATATCAAGTTTTACTGGATGTTCATGATACATTGCTTCTAAAGCATTTAAATAAACTTTCCATTCAGGATAATCATCATACATCATTATTTCTTGACCAATTATTCCTTTTTCTTTTTCAACATTCTCATCTGTAAAATATGGATGTTGAACATAGTCCATTAGTTCGTCTAAAGCTTCATAAAAATTATCTATTCCTTCAAATAAATATGCTGTATGATCATTTGTTGTATAAGCATTTGCATTAACTCCTAACGATGTTAATACATCTAAACTATTTGTTCCATTTTCTTGTTCAAACATTTTATGTTCTAAGAAATGTGCTACACCTTTTGGGACTTCTATTGGATCTGTTTCTCCTGGAACTACAAAAGTGCTTTCATTTGATCCATACTTAGTTCCCCATATTATATATTTTTTTTGAATGTCTTTTTTAGGTATAATCATTATAGTTAAACCATTTTCAAGTTTTTCAATATATACTTTTTCTTTAACTTTCAAATTTTCAATAACTTGCATTTTTTCCTCCTAATCTCTTAAAAAATAGATCGTATCTACTTCAATTACTTTTGCAATTTCTATAACATCTTCCTTAGTTACAGCTTCTATTTTTTCCATATATTGTTCTAATGATACATCTTCATTTTCATTCATTTCTTGTCCAAAGCAATATGTTATTTGGGAGTCTTGTTCATCATATACTGTTTTTATTCCTTCTGTTATCACTTTTTTTGCTTCTTTTAAATCATTATCTGAAAAATTCCCATTCTCCATATCTTTTATTTGTTCTTTTATTATTTTTAATGCTTTTTCATAATTTGCAATTTCAATACCAGAGTTTATAAATATTGTGTTTTTATGTCTTAAATAACTCGAACTTGCCACATAAGCTAAATGTGCTTTTTCTCTTACATTTTGGAACATCTTTGAATTAGCACTTCCTCCTAATATCGAATTATATACAACTGCTATATATTTTTCATCTTCTTTTTCTATATTAATATCTAATCCTAGTACTAATTTCCCTTGAGTTACTTCTAATGACTCTTCTACTATTTTTTCTTGATTGTCTTTTCTATTTCTGTTTTCTATTTTTACTGGATTATATTTTGCTTGTCTTCCTTCTAACTTACATGCATTTTCATTTGATTTTATTAAATTTTCTATCTCTTTTGAATCTGGTATATTTCCTGATACAAAAATATCTATCTTACAATTTTTTATAAGATTTTTATAGTATTCATATAGTTGTTTATTATCTATTTTTTCTATATCTTCTATATTCCCAAATTTATATAAACCAAAAGGTTCATCCTTATACATTTCTTCTATACATCTATTTAGTGCATATTGTGCTTTATTATCTTTTCTTCCTTCAATTATCTGTGTTAAAGTCTTTTTCTCTTGTTCAAAATATTCTTCTTTAAAACATTCTTGTTCAGTATATGGATTTAATGCTATTTCTAGTAATAAATTTACTGCTTCTTTCCACATTTCCTCATTAGATTGTGGAATATATTCATCATTTATCGTTTCGATATAGAATTTAAATACTTGATTATTTCCAATTTTATCTAAACCACAATCAAAAAAAGCTCCATACATATTTTCTAATTTTTTACTTAATTCATCTTGTGAAGGGATATTTTTTGTACCTCTTCTTAATAATAAAGATATCAATGCATTTTTAGTAACATTTTCTTTATTTAACTCTGTAGTAAAAAACATTGATATTAAGTTTGTCTTAAATTTACTAGTTCTTATTGTATGAAGTTTTATCCCATCATTTATCTGTGTTTTTATGTCTTCCATCAAATTTCCTCCGTTTCTTTTCTTTTTAGTATACTTATTTTTTTACAATTATATTCTTTATTTATATTTTTTTCAAGAAAAAAGGATAGCCAATTATATAACTATCCTTTTATGTATTACTAAAATTTTCTTTTCCTTGCAGCTTCTGATTTTTTCTTTCTTCTTACGCTAGGTTTTTCATAATGTTCTCTTTTACGAACTTCCTGCATAACACCAGCTCTAGCACATTGTCTTTTAAACTTTCTTAGAGCTTCTTCTATATTTCCATCTTTAACTTTTACCTCTGACATTCTTATTTCCCTCCTTCCGGCCATACAAAAATGTATGTGGGATTTCTATAACGTAATATATTATACATAAATCGCTATTATTTGTCAAGGGTTACTAGTATTGCTTTTTTATTTTTTAAAGATTCAGGCACATTTATTATTCTTTGGTTAGTAGAACCTCTAAATTTTAGTCCAACCTTTTTATTTTCTTCTTCAAATTCTCCATCTACCATTACATCTATATACTTTAATAATTCAGGTGTTTCTTTCCATTCTTTACACATTCTTCCCATAACGTCTTTTTCAAATGTATATCCAGTATAACACCATATGGTTTTTTCTGGATATTTTTCTTTTACTTTTTTTATAAGTGGCAATAACCCCTGTTGATTTACCAACTCAAGTGGTTCTCCTCCTAGTAGTGTTAAACCTGAAACATATGGATGACTTAGTTCTTCCATAATTTTTGCTTCTGCTTCTTCATCATATTCTTTCCCATAACTAAAATCCCAAGCTTCTCTATTAAAACATCCTTTGCAATGATGTGTACACCCTGTTACAAATAAAGATACTCTTACTCCTGTTCCATTTGCTATATCTACCTTTTTTATATCTGCATATTTCATCACATCATTCCCCCTAATCATCTAATAAATAATACTGATTTTACAAAACCTCTTGTTGAAGGTATAAACCATAATATAATACCTATAACAATAATAATTGCAATTGCCGCTAATAAAGATAAAACTCCTTTTTTATTAAGTGGTCTTCTTTCAATTTTTGATAAACTTTTAAACACTTCTTTTGTTAATTCTTTTAAAGAATCTACTGTTCCAATTTTTGGGTTGTTTGAAACTTCTTTCTTTGATCTTTCTTTTTTTATTTTTGTTTCTTCTTTTGGTTCCACAATATAATTTTGTGTATTATCTATCCTTATATTTGTTTCAATTCCTATTTCTCTATCATATTGGTTTCTTAAAAAGTCATCAGACAATACGCTATATGCTTCTTTTACATCTTTTAATCTATTTTCTACTAATTGACGTGCTTCTCCTGTAAAGTTTTCAGGATGATATTTAGCAATCAGATCTTGGTATGTATTTATTATTTCATTATTTGAAGCATTTTCGCTTATTCCCAATATTTCATAATAATTTTTCATATTATCTTTTGAATTTTCTCCTTTTTTTATTTGCTTTAATTTTATAATTATAATATATAATTGTCAATAATCTAAAAAGGAAATTTTCAATAAAAAAAAGAACATCAATTAATATAAATTGATGTTCTTTCATTTTACCCTTCTCCAAAAATTTCTTCAAATTCATCTGCTTCAATTTTTTCTTTTTCAAGTAAAATTTGTGCAACATTATGAAGTTTATCAATATGGTCTGTAAGAATTTGTTTTGCTTTGCTATATCCTGCATCTATAATTCGCTTTACTTCAGCATCAACAACAGCTGCTGTTTCTTCTGAAAATTCTTTTGTATGTCCAAAATCCCTTCCTAAGAACACTTCATTATTATCTCCACCAAGAGATAAAGTTCCAACTCTTTCACTCATTCCATATTTTGTTACCATACTTCTTGCAATTTGAGTTGCTCTTTCTATATCATTACTTGCTCCTGTTGAAATATCATTTAATATTAGTGCTTCTGCAACTCTACCACCTAATAGTGATACTATATTTTCTTCCATCTCTGTTTTTGACATAAATGATTTATCTTCAGTTGGTCTGTACATTGTATATCCTCCTGCCATACCTCTTGGTACAATAGATATTTGATGTACTGGATCTTGAGTTTCTAAGTAATGACTTACAACTGCGTGACCACCTTCATGATATGCAACTAATTTATTTTCTTTTTCACTTCTTACTCTAGTTTTCTTTTCAGGACCCATAGTTACTTTAACCATGGCATCTTCAATTTCTTTCATTCCTATTTCATTTAAGTCTCTTCTTGCTGCAAGTAATGCTGCTTCATTTAATACATTTTCCAAATCTGCTCCTGCAAAACCTGAAGTATTTTTTGCAATTACTTTTAAATCAACATCTTCAGCTAATCTTTTCTTTCTTGAATGAACTTCTAATATTTGTTCTCTTGCTTTTACATCAGGTGCACCAACAACAATTTGTCTATCAAATCTTCCTGCTCTTAATAGTGCTTTATCTAGTACATCTGGTCTATTTGTCGCAGCTAAAACAATAACTCCTTCATTTTCTGAGAAACCATCCATTTCAACAAGTAATTGGTTTAATGTTTGTTCTCTTTCATCATGTCCTCCACCAAGACCTGCACCTCTTTGACGTCCTACTGCATCAATTTCATCTATAAATATTATACAAGGTGAATTTCTTTTTGCTTGATCAAATAAATCCCTTACTCTTGAAGCACCAACTCCGACAAACATTTCAACAAAGTCAGAACCACTTATTATAAAGAATGGTACTCCTGCTTCTCCTGCTACTGCTTTGGCAAGAAGAGTTTTACCTGTTCCTGGTTGCCCAACTAATAAAACTCCTTTTGGAATTCTAGCTCCCATATCTGTAAATTTTTTAGGATTTTTAAGAAATTCAACTATTTCTTCTAATTCTTCTTTTTCTTCATCAACACCTGCAACATCTGCAAATGATACTTTATTTTTATCTGCTGGTGTCATCATCTTAGCTTTGCTTTTTCCAAAAGTCATTGTCTTGCTTCCACCTTGAGTGTTTGTACCACTCATCATGAAGAACCAGAAAATAAAGAATATTATTAAAATACCAAATGGTGTTAATAAACTTATTATTGTTATAAATATAGATTCTGATTTTTCTTCTAATGTAAATGCTCCATCTTTTAAGAAATCTTCAGAATATGTTAAGAAACTTCCCATATCTGGTATATTTGTTTCTTTTGCTAATCTATCATCTTTTAATTGAACTCTCGCAGTTTTTCCATCTGATTCAATTTCTATGGATTCTACTCTTCCTGCACTTATATCAGTAAGTAATTCTGAATATTTTAATTTAGAATTATTGTTCTCCATAATAGATGATAATATAACTATAAAAATTATTACTATTATTAGCCACATAGCTAATGTTTTTATTCCTTTTTTCAAATCATTTCCTCCCTGCCTTGAGTATAATCTTGTATAAAAAGCTTTATCAATGCTTTTATATATTGAACTTTATAACATATATTTTTTTGTTTTTCAACTATTTTTATGTGTCTTTTTTATTACAAACAAGCACGTTTTCAGCTTTTACTACGGATACTCACTTTTGCCTATAAATATAAATCTTATGATTTTTTATTAAAACTTTAGTATATTTATTCGGAGTTAAATATTTGTTACCTATATTACTTTCACAAAGCTTAATAATATCCTCTATATGTACTTTTTCTATATTTTTAGAAGTACCAAAAATAAGTGTTATTATATGTATAATAAGTCTTGATTTTATAGCTTTTTCTTGTTTGTTAAAACCTTTTAAATCTATCACAATTTCTTGATTTGCTTTTTCCATTATTAAAAGTTCTTTATATATTTCTTCTGTTTTATTTTTTAAATAATCATCTTCTTGTTTCATTAAATTCGATAATCTGTCAATTGTCTCAATAATATTTGGATTAAATTCCTTTTGTATATACGGAATCACAACATTTCTAACTTTATTCCTCGTATAATCGTTTTCAAAATTTGTTTTATCGATTCTTGGATTTAAATTATTTTCTTCACAATATTTTTCTATATCTTTTCTTGTACATTCTATAAGTGGTCTAATATATTGTTTATTTTTTGTTTCAATTCCTCTTAACCCTTGTATTCCACTTCCTCTTAAAATATTCATTAAAACTGTTTCTACTTTATCATTTTTATTATGTGCTATTGCTATTTTATTACTTTTAGTTTTTAGAAGAACTTCTTCAAAAAAATCATATCTTACTTTTCTTCCTGTTTCTTCTAATCCTGCTTTATTAGTATTTGCTAATTTAAGTACATCTATACTTTTGGAAAAGAATTCTATATTATTTTTTTCACAATATTTTTTTACAAATTCTTCATCATCTTTTGCTTCTTTTCTAATCATATGATTGATATGAGCAACACATATTTCAAAATTTATTTTAATTTTTTTATCGTTTTTTATTTCTTTTAAAACATTCACCATTGATATTGAATCAGGTCCTCCGTGATACTCCTAATACTAGTTTATCTCCTTCTTCAATTAAATTGTTTTCAATTATTGTTTTTAAAACTTTATCTTTCATTTTTTCCTCTTTTCAAAAAATATATAGACAAAAATGGAAATATAATTGATTTATCAGTTATCTACAAAACAACTAAAATCAATTATATTCCTTCTTATTCTTCGAATCTTTTTTCTAAATTTACAAATTTTGTATAATTTCCCATCCATAAAAGTTCAACTGTTCCTGTTGATCCTCCTCTATGTTTAGATATTATAACTTCTGCTATATCTTTTTTCTCACTATCTTGATTATAATAATCATCACGATATAAGAACATAACAATATCTGCATCTTGTTCTATTGCTCCTGACTCACGTAAGTCTGATAACATAGGTCTATGATCAGGTCTTTGCTCTACTGCTCTTGATAATTGTGATAATGCTATAACTGGTACTCCTATTTCTTTTGCAAGTATTTTTAAAGAACGACTTATTTCTGAAATTTCTTGTTCACGACTTCCATTTCTTCTACCTGTATTTCCCTGTACTAATTGAAGATAATCTATAACTACCATCCCAATATTTTTTTCAAGTTTTAATTTTCTACATTTAGCTCTAATTTCTGTTATAGAAATACCTGGTGTATCATCTATATATATTTCTGCTTCTGATAATGGTCCAATACTTGCTGCAAGTTTCCCCCAATCTTCTTCATCTAATTTTCCAGTTCTAACTTTATTATTATCCACCATTGATTCACTACATAATATTCTATTTACTAATTGTTCTTTCGACATTTCCAAACTAAAAATCACTACTGGAACCTTTGCTTTTAGAGCTGCATTCGTTGCAATATTTAGTGCAAAAGCAGATTTACCCATTGCAGGTCTAGCTGCTACTAAAATTAAATCAGAATTATGAAGTCCTGCTGTTTTATAATCTAGTTCTGCAAAACCTGTTGGAACTCCTGTAATATGTTGTTTTCTATTATACAATTCTTCTAGCTTTGTAAAACTTTCAACCAATACATCTTTTATTTGTTCATATCCTTTTTGGTTTTTTCCTTGTGTAATATTGAAAATTCTTTTTTCTGCACCTTCAATTACATTATCAACTTCTTCTGTTGGATCGTATCCTAATTCAATAATTTCATTTGCAGTTTTTATCAATTCTCTTAGTGTTGCTTTTTCGGATACAATATTTATATACTTTTCTGCATTAGCTGTTGTTGGTACTTTTTCTGGAAGCTCTGTTAAATATTCTAAACCTCCTACTTTTTCAAACATCCCCATTGATTGTAATTCAGATTTTACTGTAATTATATCAACTGGTTCTCCTCTACTATATAGATTTAGAATTGATTCATATATTACTTGATTATCTTCTCTATAAAAATCCTCTTTTTTTAATATTTCCATGGCAGCAATAACAGCATCTTTATCTGTTAACATACTTCCTATTATTGCTTGTTCTGCCTCTAAATCATGAGGTGGTATTTTTCCTACTTCCATTTATTAGCCCCCATTTTATCTATTCTGGTATAACATCAACTTTAACTTTTCCATAAATTCCTTCATATAGTTTAATTTTAACAATTGTAATTCCTAAAACTTTTATAGTTTCCTTAAGTTCTACTTTCTTTTTGTCTATATCAATTTGATGTTCTTTTTTCAATATTTCAACTATTTCTTTTGAAGATACTCCTCCAAATATTTTTCCATTTTCTCCAACTTTCACTTTAACTTTTATCATTAAATTTGATAGTTGATCAGCTATTTGTTTGGCTTTTTCTTTATCTTGGTCCTTTTTATATTGTTTTGAATTTTCTCTTGCTTGTAATTTAGACATGTTTTCTTTATTTGCTTCAACTGCCATTTTTTTAGGAAATAAGAAATTTCTTGCATAACCATCTGATGCATTTATTATTTGATCTTTTTTTCCGACACCTTTTATGTCTGTTAATAGTATTACTTTCATCTTTATTTCCTCCTTATTTTTTAATGATTAAAAATTATTCTGTTTCACTAAAATATTCATTTATTCTATTTATTAATTCCTGTTTTGTTTCTTCAATTGTCATTCCTTCTATTTGAGTTCCTGCTATTGTGATGTGTCCACCACCACCAAGTTTCTCTAGAATAACTTGAACATTTATATCTCCTATAGATCTACCACTTATGCAAACTTTATCTTCCATTTCTCCTATTACGAATGATGCTGTTATATCACTTATTGTTAATAATTCATCAGCTGCTTTAGCACAAATTAAACTTGCATCCTTATTTTTTTCCTCGTTTATAGCAATTCCTATAGTATCATTAACTATTTCTACATTTTTAACAATATCTGCAATTCTATTAAAGCTTACTAAATCTGTTTGGAACCATTTTTTTACTCTTATTATATCAACACCACATCTTCTTAAATATGCTGCTGCTTCAAAAGTTCTTACTCCTGTTTTAAAAGTAAAGTTCTTTGTATCCATCATAATTCCTGAAAATAAACTTTCAGCTTCGATTTGTTTTAATGTTACTTTTGATTCTGCATATTGTAAAATCTCTGTTACAAGTTCGGCTGCAGATGATGCATATACTTCTTGGAATGTAAGAGTTGCATTTTCTATAAAATCTGCACTTCTTCTATGATGGTCAATTATTACTATCTTTTTAGTTTTTTCTAATAGCTCTGGTACTTCAACATAATTAGTTTTATGTGTATCAACTATTACCAACAAAGTATCTTTTTCAATATTTTCTTCTGCTACTTCTTTACTTATTAAAACATCTTCATATTCTTCATCTTTTTCCAACTCTTTGACGAAAGTTTGTAATGAAGCTGTATCTTTACTAGCTATAACATACGCATTTTTATTAAGTGTCTTAGCTAGTCTATATATTCCCATAGCAGAACCTATAGCATCAATATCAGGATTAGAGTGTCCCATTATCATTACGTTTTGTGATTCTTTAATAAGATTTTCTAAAGCATGTGCTACAACTCTCGCCTTTACCTTTGTTCTCTTCTCAACTTCTTGAGCTCTTCCTCCATAAAATTTATATATATCATTTTCCCTAATAACAGCTTGATCTCCACCACGTCCAAGTACAACATCCATAGCAGCTTGAACTGATTTATATTTTTCCTTATCGGTAGGTCCTTCATTAGAAATCGCTATACTCAATGTAATTTGAGTCTTTCCATGAACGTTAATTTCTTTAATTTTATCTAATAGACTAAACCTATCTTCTTTAACCGCTTCTAAATATCTTTGCTCAAAAAAGTATATATAACGATCTCTTTCTGTCTTAATTAGAACTCCTTGTGATATATCTGCCCATTCATATATACATTTATCAATTTCTGCAGAAATTTGTGGTTTTTCTTCACTATCCATAAGTTGCATTGTTTCTTCATAGTTGTCAATCATTATCATACCTATACAAGATTTAGAATCTTTATATTCATTTTGTAATTTTATATTTTCTGTTTCATCTATAAAATATAAAATCATTACATATTCATTTCTATTTTTCTTTTCTTTATTTCTTGAATTAATAAACTTTCCGACTATTTTATATGTTTTATTTTCAATTTCTATCTGTCTTAATATATCTTTATTTTTTTTGTCAGTTCTATTTTTTATTTCTTCTTTTATATCTAAAGTTAAATCATCTAGATAAGAATTTATTTCCACATTTGCAAATTCACTTGCAAATTTTGAACTTCTCCATATTATATTTCCAGTTGTTTCTAATATTACAAGTGGTAATGGTGAGTTTATTAAACTACTCTTTGCTGCTGAATCTAAAGTCAAAGTTAGTCCTTGTAAAGTCTCTGATATTTCAGCTTTCCTTTTCTTTGTTGTATAACATGCATATCCTAAAATCAATGCATAAATGACAATAGATGGTATAATCCACTTGGTATTTTCTATACATATAACAATTAGTAGTAAGATTATTATTGCAAGATAAACTTTTGTTTTTGAGATTAAATTATCAAAAACTTTTCTATTACTATTTTGCATAACCTTCTCCTTTTCCTTAGTTCTATGCTTGTTAAAGTATACAACAAAAAGCCCTTTTTGTCAATTGTTTAGGGCTTTTTAATAATCTTTTCCATTTCTATTTTTTTGCTTTTTTTGTCCTTTTTCTTGTTGTTTTTTCTTTTTTTGTTTGTTCTTTTATTTCTTTGGCATCCTCAGGATTCCATGTTTCACCTTCTTTAGGTTTATTCCATGAAATATAATCACAAGATTCAGGATTATTTTCACAAATAAAGTATTTTCTTCCTTTTTTTGTCTTTCTTATTTGAACAGTTGAACCACATTTTGGACAAGGTTCTTCAATTGTTTCAATGATAGCTTTAGTGTTTTTACACTCTGGATAACCAGGACATGCTAAAAACTTACCAAAACGACCATATTTATATACCATCATTCTTCCACATTTTTCACATTTTATATCTGAAACTTCATCTACTAGTTCAACATGCTCTAATTCCTTTTCTACTTTTTCAATATTATTTTCAAATGGTCCATAAAATTCTCGAATCATATTTTTCCAATTTTCATTTCCTTCTGCAATTCTATCAAAATCAGTTTCAATTTGTGCTGTGAATTCTTCATTTATTACATCAGCAAAATTCTCAACAAGTAATTTGTTTACTATTGTTCCTAATTCTGTTGGCAACAATTGTTTTTGTTCTTTTTCAATATATCTTCTTGCTAAAATTGTTGTTATCGTTGGAGAATATGTACTTGGTCTACCAATTCCTTTTTCTTCTAATGCTTTTACTAAACTTGCCTCTGTATATCTTGATGGTGGTTCAGTAAAGCTTTGTTTTGTATTTATTTGATTTAATTTAATATCATCATTTTCATTAAGTAATGGTAATATTTTTGTTTCCTCTTCATTTTTTTTGCTATACTTATAAATTACCATATAACCTTTAAATTTTAAACTTTGTCCATTTGCTTTAAAGTCATAATCATTTGCTTTTATTCCAACAGATAATGTGTCATAAACTGCTGCTGTCATTTGACTTGCCATAAATCTTTCATAAATCAACTTATATAATTTATATTGATCCGCACTTAGATAATCTTTAATTGACTCTGGTGTTAATTCAGCATATGTTGGCCTTATAGCTTCATGGGCATCTTGTGCATCTTTATTAGTTCTAAAATATCTATTTTCATAGTATTCGTCACCAAAATTACTAATAATATGTTCTTTTGCTGCAGCTCTTGCCTCTTCAGATATTCTTGTAGAGTCTGTTCTCATATATGTAATTAAACCTACTGTTCCTTTTTGAGGTATTTTTACTCCTTCATATAAAGTTTGAGCTACAGACATTGTTTTTCTCAATGTAAAATTGATTTTCCTTGAAGCCTCTTGTTGCATTGTACTTGTTGTAAATGGTGGAGATGGATTTCTCTTCTTTTCACCTTTTTTTACTTCATTTACTATATATTTTGCATTTTCAATATCTTTTAAGATTTTATCTACTTCTTCTTTGTTATGAATTTCAAATTTTTCTCCACTTTTGCCTACAAGCTTTGCTTCAAAATCTTCTTTTGTTTTTATATGTTTTAAATCTGCATAAATATTCCAATACTCCTCAGGTATGAATTTATTTATTTCTTCTTCTCTTTTAACAATCATTTTTACAGCTACTGATTGTACACGTCCTGCTGAAAGTCCTCTTTTTACTTTTTTCCATAATACAGGGCTCATTTTATATCCTACTATTCTATCTAAAACCCTTCTTGCTTGTTGAGCATCAACTAGTTTTTTATCAATATCTCTAGGTTGTTTTATTGCATTTTTAACGGCATTTTTTGTTATCTCATTAAAAGTCACTCTTGTGATTTTATCTTTTTGACTTTCTAAAATTGTTGCTAAATGCCATGCTATTGCTTCCCCTTCACGGTCAGGGTCAGTTGCAATATATATTTTTTTTGCTTTTTTTGCTTCTTTTTTTAATTCTTTAATTAAATCACCTTTTCCCCTTATATTTATATATTCAGGTTCAAAGTCATTTTCAATTGAAATTCCCATTTTTGATTTTGGTAAATCTCTTATATGTCCCATTGATGCCATTACTTTTGTGCTTCCACCTAAAAACTTTTTTATTGTATTGGCTTTTGCTGGTGATTCCACTATAACTAGTTTATCAGCCATATAATCCAATCCTCCTTGACTTTTTTCTACTTATAGTATTCTAGACTAATTTTTAGCAATTTGCAAGTTTTTTGTAAAAATTTCTTGTATTACATCTTTAATAGCAACTGGTGTTACTCTATTTTCTTTTAATATATTTAAAATGCTTTTTATTGTGTTCTCATCATTTGTTATTCCTTCAACTTCTCTTCTTTCAACGTTTATACTATTAGGATAATATTCTGTTTTTACAATTTCTAATCCATATCTTAATTTATTATTTTTATAGTTTTCTTTATTTATTATTGTATAGTATTCTAATTTTATAGGATGATAAATTCCTTCCTTTCTTAATATTTCATTTTCAATAAATCTACCTCCAAAAAACTTTTTCAAAATATCTCCTCCTTCTTTTGTTTACATGTTGTTCAATATACCACCTATATTAAGGCTTTGCAAGACTTTTTCATCGCAAAAAAATTGATAGTTTTTCTTTTTTCGACATTTAAACAAAAAAAGTTAGTAAGATAATCTTACTAACTAATTTTTTATGCTCTTTTTAATTCTTCTTTATCTTCAATTTTTTTATTTAGTAGTTCTTCATAAAATTCATATTTTTTCTTAATACCTTCTTTTTTAAGATATAGATATAGTTCTGTTCTTGTAGCTGTTGTATATGGATTTACATAGAAAACTCCTACTAATCCTAAAGTTATAAATGATAATATATACCATAATATAAAAGATAAATCTAAAACAAAAGATTTCCATTTGTTTCCTTTCATCATTTGTTTTGATAGCTTAAATGCTTCTTTTTTATTAATTTGTGGATTTTCAGCCAATATATATGGTATCATTTGATATTCATAAGTTTTTATCATTCCACCTATAATTGTAAAATACCATAGGAAAGTATAAATATTTCGAATAAACATAATTTTTGCTATATTTAACCATTGATCTTTATGAAAAACTGTAGCTAAAACTCCAACTTTAGTTTTTTTACTTGCTTTAGTATGTAAAAAGAATCTTCTTTCCCCTACTAGTAATGGATCCGCAACAAAAATAATAAATAAAAAAGCCGTACATCCAGCTACAAACAAAATTATTGATTCTTGTTTATGATTTTCTATATATAGTCTAACTGCGTCAACTATTTTAAATGCATATTTTTGTGATTTTATTGTACTATTTATTGTAGAATTTATCGAATCCTCTATTCTATTTGAGTATCTATTTACAAGATTGGTATCATCTTTATTTTTAAAAATTCCAAAAATAACTTCTTTTAGTTTTGTATTAGCTTCTGTAACTCTTTCAGTAATATCACTTGTTTCATAATTTCTCTCAAAAGTCGCTGATGTTAATCCGAACTCTCCTGTACAAATTGCTATTATAAAACATGCAATTACTATAGTCCAATAGTTTTTCTTTATAACTTTTTTAGCTCTATTCTTTAAATCTTTTCTTTTCCACATTTACTATTTACTCCTATTTGTTTATATAAATACATTATAAAACAAAATATATTTATTTACAAGTAAAAAAAATACATCTTCTAAAAGAAAATGTATTTTTATATTTTTCATTTATTATTGTTCTGATTTATTTAAAATTCTAAACACAAGTGAAGCTAAAGCTGCTCCTAAACATGGTGCCAAAATAAATACCCAAACTTGTTTTAGAGCTTCTCCTCCAACAAATAATGCTGGTGCTATACTTCTTGCAGGATTTACAGATGTTCCTGTTAATGGAATTCCCATAATATGAACAAAAGTCAATGTTAAACCAATAACAATTCCTGATACTGAAGACATTTTTGGATTAGAAGTTACTCCTAATATTGTATAAATAAATACAAATGTAAGAATAATTTCTACTATAATTGCTCCAAACATGCCAATTCCAACACTAGACAATTCATTGAAACCATTTTGTCCTAATGAAGATAAATCTAGACCTGCTTGGCTCATTATTATATATAATAATGTTATTCCAAATATTGCTCCAATTACTTGTGATATTACATAAAAAATAAAATCTTTTAATTCCATTTTTTTAGTTAAATACATTGATAATGACACTGCTGGATTTATATGACATCCTGAAACATCTCCAATAACATATGCCATAGCTACAATTGATAATCCAAAAGCAAGTGCTATACCTAATGTTCCCAATACATCTCCTGCTATAACTGCACTTCCACAACCAAACAAAACCAAAACAGCAGTTCCTATAAATTCGCAAAAATATTTCTTCATATTTTCCTCCTTATATTCTACTCTTCTGGAATATTAACTTGTTCTGCATTAGTATTTTTTACTACTTTAAAATCATATGCATTTGCATAATCAAATGTTGCACTTATATTAAAATCAGTAACTTCATCTTTTTCAAGTTTTCTTATATAAGTTGATACAGTAGTTATTTCATTTCCTTCTTTATCTAAAATTTTTATATCTACTATATAACCTCCTTGTACTTGATCAGATTTATTTGTTACTTTTCCTAATAGAACTGTCATATTATCTTTTTCAGACAATTGGAAATCTGAAATTTCTAGTCCTTCAAGAGTTTTTGGTTCTTGTAATTTTTCACTATTATTAACTCTTGTTCCATCACTTCTTTTGTCAACAAATTCTTCTCCTGCTTCTGCTGATTCTTTAGGACTGTTTGCAGCTCTATTTCTAACTACAAATATTACGCATACAACGGCTGTAATAAGAATTAAGATTGCAATCATTCTTTTCTCTTTTGCCTTCATTTGTTTCCCTCCCTCTTTTGTAATTTTACAGCTTTATTTTATCAATACAAAAAATATATGTCAATATTTTATTCATATTTATTTTAATTTTCTTTCTTGCGCTTTTAAACAAATTTTAGCCAGTATTGTATCAGGTACAATATGACCAAAATATTTTGCAATTTTAACATCTAATCCATGTATAATATAAAATTTTTCTTTTTCAACTTTATCTATTGCATATTTTGCAACTTCCATACTATTTGCTTCTCTTAAATGAAATTTTACATTTGCAACTTTGTTAAAATTTGTCTTAACTGGACCAGGACATAAAATACTAATTTTTACATTTGATTTCATTGCTTTTAATTCTTGCCTTATAGCTTCCGAAATTCTTACAATATATGATTTTGTTGCATAATATGTTGCCATTAAAGGTCCTGGCATAAATCCTGCTATAGATGCAACATTTAAAATTTTTCCTTTATCTTTCTTTATCATATCTTTTAAATATAGCTTCATCAATATATGATAAGCAATAACATTAGTTTCAATCATAGAGAGTTCTTTATCTAGTTTTGTTTTATTAAAAAATCCACAATCGCCAAAACCTGCATTATTTATAAGTAGATCAATATCTTTTTCTTGATCATATAATTTTTTACAGTTTTGAGTATCTGTTAAATCCATTACAATTACTGTTGATTTTGTTTTTAACTCTTTTTGTAGTTTTTTTAATTTTTCTTCATCTCTTGCAACCAACACTAATTCATATCCTTTTTTATCTAAAACTCGAGCCATATCTCTTCCTATTCCAGAAGAAGCTCCTGTAATCAAAGCTTTCATATATGATTCTCCTATCTTCACTAGTTTATTTTTCACTATTTTTGCTAAATTTATTCAAAATTGTACCTACACAATGTACTATTGGTGTTGATTCTTTGTTTGCAATTTCTTTTCCAATTGCTTTACCTCCTACAGTAAGTGCTGCAACTAATGCACTAAGTAGGAATTGAATATTGAATTCCATATTCATGCTTTCTGTTATTTTCATAGCAATTAAAGCACTTATTGCACCACTTAAAACTCCACAAATGTCACCTATAACGTCTGCACATATATTTGCAACTTTGGATGCATTTTTTATTAGCATTATTGAAGTTTTTGATCCTTTAACTTTCTTTGTAGCTTTCGCATGAAATTCATGTTCATTTGCTACAGTTACTGCAACACCAATTATATCAAATATTATACCTACAGCAATTACTAAAATTAGTATCAATATCGCAGGTATTAAACTTAAATTTGATACACCATTTGCTGAAATATATGAAAATACCATTGATAATACAAATGTTGATACAAATACTTGTATATACCACTTAGTATTCGAGTATTCTTTTCTTTCTTCTTTTTTCATTATTTTTCTCCTTCTACTTTTTAAGGACGCTTTCTTTTGATATTTTAATCAAAGAATGCGTCCTCTTTTTGTAATTCATATTGTTTTTTGATGGTCAAAGTCTAAGTAAATTTTACGGTTTAGGTCTAGTCGAATTTCTCTATTTCCCGCTTAGCATTACTGCTAGAACCGTTTCCGTTTGAGGGAAATATCTATCATTGATAGACACCAGATCGCCACTTAAATCCGTACCTTAATCCCTAGACTTCTATGCCTTTTCAGGCAAACATTCTAGAAGTTTTCCTTAACATACTCTTTTTTATTTTACTAGTCTTTTTTGCAAATGTAATTTCATAATCTGAAAAACAAATTACTTGGCCATGCAATGTTGCTTTTCCGTTAAACTAATCCCAATACATTCACTCAAGACAGGCTACTCTATGTATTTTGTGTCTTGGCACTCAACATAGGTTACACTCAACTATATTTAGTCAAGTCTCAGCGAAATCAGGGGGTCGTATGTATGCCATTACATAGTACCCTAATCTCTTTACTCCCTGAAAACACACAAAACTGGCATTTCGCGCACTTCCAAGAAACTTCAACGATGTGCCCTTTAGTGG
>CANQQC010000013.1 GCA_947625925.1 uncultured Clostridia bacterium
TTACAATAAAAATTGATATCACACGAAGTGGAGATGAAACACAAAATACAGAAGAAGAAAATGCACAACAAACTGATGATAACACAACTACAAATACTACAGACACTACGAATACAACAAATACAACAAATACAACAAATACGACAAATACAACAAATACGACAAACACGACAAACACAACTGATGCACAAGCTGCAACTGTTGTAACGACAAGTACAGGTGCCGAATTACAAAACAAAAGTTACAATTTAAATTTTGAAGTTATTGGTCAATATTTAGCAGTAGCAGACTTTATATATGATATTGAAAATGATTCATCACTAGGATTTAAAATTGAAGAATTTTCTATGGCAGGTGAGTCATCTTCACAATCAAGAAAATCAATAGCTAATTTTGTATGTAAGGATGTTAAAATACATCAAGTTACTACAACAAGTGATGGACAAAGTGGAAATGTAGATACACCAGATAGCGATAATCAAGCTGGAAACACAATAGGAAATACAATAACAAATACAACTGAAATGCAAAATTCAGTTAATAATTCTCAAAATGAAACAAATGACACTACTACAAATAGTACGGAGAATACTACAAGTAATTAGCATAAATACATTAAGAAAAACAAAGGAGTAAGACAAATGAATAAAAATGTTTTAAGAGAAACTATTATAGCATTATTATTATGTTTGGCTATTATACTGCTATTAGCATTAGCATTATATAACTATATGCCAAGCAAAAAAGAAATGCCAACGGAAATTTCATATACTACTCCAGAAAATCTTACAGAGGAGATAGTTAATGAGAAGAATTCAGATGATGAACAATTGCTACTTTCATATGAAGTAGACTCAACAGATGTAAGTAGATTCCAAAATGTAAATAATTATAATCCTGGAAAATCAAATCCATTTGAACAATATCAAGCAGGAGTATCAGGAGAAGTTCAAGATTTTACTGAAAATGGAACAGTGGGACAAAGTAGTGGATCATCAGCTAATGCTGGAAACAATTCTTCTTCAGGGGGAAGCAATTCTTCAGAAGGAACTGTACAATCAGGTGGAACAAATGAGCAAACTCCTTCAAATACGCCAACAACAGACTCTTCTAAAGATAATTTAAAATAAATCTTATTTAGGTTTTAACGTTATATTTATATAACTTAATAAATATATATCAAAAAAAATTCAAAAGAAAAGGGGGGTTGTAATTAAATTTCTTATAACAAAAAGTTATATGAAATTTAAAATTATAATTTATAAAAAACAAAAGAAAAATGTATTAGAAGGTTAATACAAAAAATACTAACAAAAAAATTTAAGGAGGAAAAAAATGAAAAAGACAAATAATCAAGGTATAACATTAATTGCCTTAGTAATAACAATTATAGTATTATTAATTTTAGCAGGAGTTTCAATAGCAATGTTAACAGGAGGAAATGGTGTTTTAACTAAAGCATCAGAAGCTGACTTACAAAACGCAAGAGGTGAGGCTTGCGATAGAATCAACGTAGTAGTAAACGGAGTTTTCTCTGACATATTATCAAATAGAAGTGGAGTAGGAACATTACCAACAGATAAAGATTCAATATTAAAAGATAATGGTTTAAAAAGTACAGGTGGAATTGCAACTGAAGCAGATAATAAAGGTATAAAAGGAAAATATGAAATAACTACATTGAACTTAACAGCTACTGGTGACGAAGATACTGAAGTTTTTGTAATGAAATGGACACCACCTGAATCATATAATTCAGATGAGCCAATCGAAGGAAAAATTGTAAAATCAAAAGATGATGGTGTTGGATATAAGGTAGTTCCAGCTGTAAACGGAAAAGCAGTAAGTACATCTGTATCAAGTGCTTCTTCAGAATAATATTAATAAAATAATAATTGTTAAAATAAAACTAGGAACTTAGGCATATGCGATTAAGTATATGCCTAGTTCTATAAATAATATAAAAATAACGGAGAAATAAATATTATGGACATATACAATACGATATTTTATATATTGATATTTATCATAGGAACATTATTTGGAAGTTTCTATACACTTGCAGTATATAGAATACCTAAAAAACAAGATATTACACATACACATTCTTATTGTCCTAATTGTAATCATAAATTAGGATTTTTAGATTTAATACCAGTATTTAGTTATATATTTTTAAAAGGAAAATGTAGATATTGTAAAAATAAAATAAGACCAAGATATTTCGTATTAGAAATACTTACTGGGCTTTGTTTTGTTGTGTTTGCATATTTAATGGGATTAGATGTGTATAATATTACATCAATAACGAAAGTTATGGAATATATTTTTTTGGTAGTTCTATACTTTACTTTTGTTGTGCTTATGGCAGTAACAGAAAAGGAAACAAGAAAAATAGAAAAGTCAATATCTGTATACGGAATAATAATTTCTCTAATATATATAGTATATTTATGTGTAGTAGAGAAAGCTAATATATATAGATATGTTATATATATAATTTTCTATATAATAGTTTTAGTATTAGATACAATAACATTAAAAAAATATGCGAAAAACTCTTATTCAAATGCTATTTTATCGACTGTTGTAACTATGGCTATATTTACAGGAGCTGGAGTTACAATAAGCACTATCATTTATGTTTTACTAATAATTTCTTTATATATGTTATTAGTAAAATTAAATCAAAAATCTAGAAGACAAAGAAGTAAAATAGATGATAAAAAAATAAATAAAGATTTACCAATAGGATTTTATTTAGGAGTTGCAAATATTGTAATATTATTTGTAGCATTAGCTTCTACAAAATTTCTTTTATAGAAGGGAAAATAATATGAATATTAAAAGCGATAAAGGATTTACAGGTGTAGATATTACTATTGCAGTTTTGATTATAACAATATTTACAAGTCTTATTGCAGCATTATATCAAAATTACATAATCACATCAAAGAATATTGAAAGAAAATCTGAGGCAATAAACTATGCAATTCAAGAGATTGAAAGTTTAAAGACAAAAAGTGATACTTATTTTTCTGAAGATAATGCTGATAGATTAGAAATAACAGAATATGAAAATGTAGCAATTGGAACTACAGGATTTTCAAAAACAGCAATAGTTCAAGATTATGCAAAATTTAGTACTAAAGAAGATGTTCAATTAGGATATGTAAAAAAAATAATAGTTAAGATTAGTTATAAACTTGGAAATAAAGAACAATCAGTAGAATTAAACACAATAATTTCAAAGGAGAATTAAAGTATGAAATCACAAAAGGGAATAGCTTTGACATCTTTAATAATATATGTTATTGCAATGCTTATTGTAATCTCAATAATATCTGTAATTTCGACTTTTTTCTATAACAATATTGAGGAAGTAGGAGAAAATGTTGATCCATCTAAGGAATTCACACAATTTAATACCTATTTTCTTCAAGATATAAATAGAGATGAAATTGAAGTTATAGAATGTAAAAATGATGAATCTACAAACCAAAATTATATTATTTTATCAGATGGAACTCAATATACATTTAAAAATCAAAGTGTATATAGAGGGAAAGTTAAGATTTGTGAAAATATTTATCAAATGAGTTTTGAGTACACAAAAGAAGAAAATCAAAAAGGCGTTGTTAATGTGAAATATAAACTAACGGAACAAGACACAGAAGAAAAGTCAGAAAAATTTACCTTATTAAATTAATAGGAGGGAAAAAATGGAATTGAGAAAAAGACAACCAATTGGGCTTGAATTAGTTAAAAGAGAAGTTGTTAAAGAAGCAGATATTCAAGCAGCTCTAGAGTATCAAAAGTTACATCCTAATAAAAAATTAGGAGATATATTATATGAATTAGATGTAGTTGATCCAAAAGTTTTGATTGAAGCAATAGGCGAAATTTTGGGAGTTAAAGGAATTTTAATAAGTGAAAAAGATGTAAATTTACGTTTAATTGAAAATATTACAAGAGATGTTGCAAAACAAGTAAAAGCTATACCAATAGAGATTGAAGAAGATAAAATGAAAGTTGTTTTTTCTAATACTATTGACAAAAGGGGTATGGATAGAATAAAGATGCTTTTACTTAATAAAGGTCTTATAATGGAACCATATATCACTTTTGAAAAAATAATGGATAATATTTTATCAAAATTAGATACAATGGCAACTAATGAACTAGGAGGTAGTATTGGTGGAAATACTACAACATTAGTTGATAGTATAATAAGAACTGGAATGAAAAAAAGAGCAAGTGATATTCATATAGAACCTTTATCAGATAGTATACGTGTTAGATATAGAATAGATGGTGAGTTAATTACTGCAGCTAAACTACCAAAATCTAAACAACAACAAATAATTGGGAGATTAAAAGCTTTGTCAAACATGCATCAAGAAAAACAAGAATCACAAGATGGTCGTATACTTGCATATGACCAATATAATATTCGTGCATCTTCACAGCCAAATGTTTATGGAGAAAAATTTGTTTTAAGATTATTAAAGAAAAATGATAAAATTAGAAATATATTTGAACTAGGTTTTCCAGGAGATGAAGATTCATTAAGAAAAACAGTTGATAAGAAAAATTCTATATTGATAGTTGCAGCGCCAACTGGAGCTGGTAAAACAACAACATTATATAGTATAATAGACTTTTTAAATAAACCAGAAATAAATATTACAACAATTGAAGACCCAGTAGAAATTAGAATAGAAGGATTAAATCAAATAGAAATTGATGAAGGAAAAACAACTTTTTCTGATTCACTTAGAACAGTTTTAAGACAAGACCCTGATGTAATTCTTGTTGGTGAAATTCGTGACAAAGAAACAGGAGAGATAGTTATTCAAGCTGGACAAACAGGACATTATGTTTTATCGACAATCCATACAATTGATAGTATTGAAACAATAACAAGATTAAGAAAAATTGGATTATCTGATTATGATATAGCAAGTACACTTGCAACATCTATATCACAAAGATTAGTTAGAAAAGTTTGTCCTGAATGTAGAAGAGAAAGACCTTTTAATGAAGAGGAAAAAGCACTTATTTCTAAATATGCTGAAAAATATAATGTGGAGTTTGATTTAAGTGGTAAAACATATGATCCAATAGGATGTAAAAAATGTCACAATACAGGATATTATGACAGAATTGGTATATTTGAAGTATTAGATATAAATGAAAAAATTAAAGAAAGCATTATGAATGGTGAATCAAGTATAGAAATAAGAAGAAAAGCAATTGCAAATGGATATAAACCATTTGTTATTGATGCAATAAAAAAAGTTATTGAAGGATATACCACCCTTGATGAAATAAAGAGAAAAATTGGCTTAGATATTTAGTTAAAAAGAGGAGGAAATAAAATAATGAACTTAAACAATCTATTGGATTATGTAATAGATAGGGATGCATCAGACATTCATTTAGTAGCAGGAAACAAACCTTTACTTAGAATTATTAGACAACTAGTTCCTATTGAAGAAGAAGAAATATTGACAAGTGAGGATATGAATGATATATATGATCAACTTGTTAGAGGAAATGTTAGTTTAGATGAAATATATGAGAAAACAAAAAAACTAGATACATCATATCAATATAGAGACTTACGTTTCAGAGTAAATATTTCACTTGCTGACAATACACCAATTTGTACTATGAGAATTATAAGAAATAAGTTACCAACATTTGAAGAATTAGGTGTACCAGATATTGTTAGAAGAATAACTTATCAACCACAAGGTTTGGTTTTAGTAACTGGAAAGACAAACTCTGGTAAAAGTACTACTTTAAATGCTCTTGTAAATCATATTAATGAAACACAAAATAAAAAGATATTGACATTGGAAAACCCAATAGAATATAAGCATAAATCAAAAAAATCTCTAATTGTTCAAAAAGAAATTGGAGTAGGAGGAGATACTTTAAGTTTTAGTGATGGAGTTAAAAACTCCCTAAGAGAGGATTGTGATATTCTAGTAGTAGGGGAGATTAGAGATAAAGAAACAATGGAAGCAGCAATAGAAACAGCAGAATCAGGACATTTAGTTATAGCAACACTACACACAAAAACATGTGCAGAGGCTATAGACAGAATTATAAATTTCTATGAAGTTAGAGATCAAGCAAGTATTAAATATCTATTATCTTCTTTATTAAAACTTGTTACAGCACAAAGATTATTAGAAGGAACAAATGGAAAACCTGTTTTAATACCTGAAGTTATGGTTGTAGATAATACAATTGCTGGTATAATTAGAAAAGATAAAATAAGTGTTTCAGAAATAGAAGATGCAATACAAACTAGTGCAGATAGAGGAAGTATTGGACTTATAAATTCTTTAGCGAAGAATTTTGTTGATGGAAAAATATCATTAGAATTAGCAAAATCACAAATAGAAGAGAAAAACCTTAATGTATTAAATAGAACAATAATGCAAATGAAAATAGCAAAAGGTGGCGGACAAGGAATAATATAAGACAGAAAAAATAATTAGGAGGAAGAAATATGCCAACATATCTGTACAGAGCTGTAAATACAAAAGGCAAAACTGTGAAAAATAAAGTAGATGTGGCTAACAAACGTATACTAATTAAACTTTTAAAACAGAATGAATTAACTCCAATTGTAATTACCCGTGTTGGAGCAAAAGCATCAAAAACAAAAAAAGCAAAAAGAAAAAACATGAATCAATTTCAAGATGTTTTAAAAAATGTTAACAACACAAACATATCTAGAGGAAACAGAGAATTATCAGTTAGAGAAAAAATAAGAAAATATTTCTTTGGATTAGGAAATAGAATTACAAAAAGAGATATAGTTGTATTTACACAAAACTTTTTCTTATTAAAGAAGGCAAACTTTAATAATATACATGCATTAAGTACTATTATAGGAAGTACGGAAAATCCAAATTTTAAAGGTATACTAGAAGATATTTTAGCCGGAGTTGAGGCCGGAGAAAATATGTATACAACAATGGAATACTATGATAATATATTCCCTTACCTATATATAAATATGATAAAAGTTGGAGAGCTTTCAGGTTCTTTAACAAAATCATTAGATCAAGCTGTAAAATACTTAGATGATTCAGAAGCTTTAAATAAAAAAATAAGAAAAATATTGATACCAAATATTATTCAATTTGTTGGATTATTGGTAATGTTAATAGTAGGAACTTTAGTTGCTATACCAACAATACAAAATCTTTTTGATGAATTAGGATCATCAGATACACTACCTGCCGTAACATTATGGTTTGCAGGAGTTATAGACATGTTAATACAGTATTGGTTCATACCCACTATGGGTGTATTAGCAATTGTTGGATCGATAATATTTTATATTAACACCCCGAAGGGAAAATATAATTTTCACTATTTTAAATATAAAATGCCAATATTTGGACAATTGATATTTGCTTTGGATTTTTCAAGATTATTGAAAGCTATATTATTAAATTTACAAAATGGTATGAGAATTCAAGATGCATTAGAAGTAAGTAAAAGTGTTGTTAAAAATTATGTGTTATTATCCGTAATTGAAACATCAATTAATAACGTATTGATTGGATCATCTTGGATAGAACCAATAGAAAAATCAGGATTAGCATCTTCAATGATAGTAGAGATGTTAAAAATAGGTATGCAGACAGACTTAACAGAAATGATGGATAAATTAGTTGAGTACATGGAAATAGATATAAACCAAATTATGGACAAGATTATGGCAGTATTACCAGAAGTTGTTTATTCAATAGTTGGTGTTGTATTGATATTCTTTGTAATAGTAGTATTAGTACCTTGTATCCAAGTATATATGGGAAATTTCTTATTCTCAGCATATGGAGTATAATAATAAAAATAGTTAATTTTTCTGTCGCGAAATTAACTATTTTTTATTTAATATAAGGAGGATTTAAGATGAAAATTGGAATAGATTTGGGAGGAAGCCATATAGGAATTGGTGTAGTAAACAAAGAAAATAAAATAGTAGAAAAAAAAGAAAAAAGATTAACTAAAGAAGAAAAGAAAAATATTAGATCAAATATTGAAAACTTCATAATAGAAACAGTTAAAGGATTAAAAAATAAGTATGAAATTACACAAATAGGAATGGCAGTACCAGGAACAATAAAAGATGGTGTTATTTTAAAAGCTGTTAATTTAGGAATAAAAAAAGAAGAATATAGGTTAAAGGAAATTTTAGAAAAAAAGTTAAAAATGCCTGTAGAAATTAGAAATGATGCAAAATGTGCTGCTCTTGCAGAAAATAAATTAGGTTGTATAAAAGGAAAGAAAAGAGCATTATTTTTAACCTTAGGAACTGGAATAGGTGGTGCTGTTATAATAGATGGAAAATTATTGGATACAGGTACATATCCAGGTATAGAAGTAGGACATATGATTATACAAAAAGATGGAAAAAAATGTAATTGTGGAAATTATGGATGTTTTGAAACATATAGTTCAATGAAGGTATTAAAAAATAACCTAAGAAAAGAATTAGGATTTACTGAAAAAACAAGAGGAGAAGAATTATTAACTATAATTAGAACAAATAAAAAAGATTCAAAAGATTATGAAAAAATTGAAAATGTTGTTCAAGAATTTATAGATTATTTATCAATAGGAATAGCTAATTTAATAAATATATTTGAACCTGAAGCAATAGGTATAGGTGGTAGTTTTGTGTTTTTTGAAAATGTTTTATTAAGTAGATTAAAGAAAAATATTATTGATAAAAATTTATTATTTAATAAAAGAAAAGAATTAGAAATATATCCAGCAGTATTAGGAAATGATGCAGGAATTATAGGAGCAGTATTATGAAAAAAATAGTTATAGCAACAACAAATAAAAATAAAGTTGAGAGAATAAAACTTTTGTTAAGAAATGAAGATTATGAAGTAATAGGATTAGAAGAATATGGATTTGAAAATATAGATGAACCTGAAGAAACAAAAGATACACCTGTTGGAATAGCAATGGAAAAAGCTTTGCACTATGCTAAATACCTACCAGAAGATGTATATGTGTTAACACAAGATGATACATTAGAGTTTGAAGGAATAAAAAATGAAGATAGTCCAGGATTACATATAAAAAAGCCAGTAATTGAAAAATATGGACAATTTAATGATGAGTTTGCTTCACTATATTATATGGAACTTGCTAAAAAATATGGTGGTACAATTCCATTATGTTTTAATTATGGACATGCAGTTGCTATTAAAAAAGATAAGGAAAGAGAAATAACAAAGATAGTAGGAGCACAATCTAAATTAAAGTTAAGACTTGTAGATAAAATAAACAAGTTAGAAAAATCATCAGGATATTTTTTATCAGCATTAACACAAGCAAATATTGATGGAAAATGGATATATAGTAATGATTTAAATGAAGAACAAAAAATAAAAATAGACATAGATTTATATAAATCAATAATGACATTACTAAAAAATATTTAAAAAAGGAACTAAAAAAGTTCCTTTTTTTATATTCACAAAAAATTTACAGAAAAATTAGCACAAACTATTGACAAGTGCTAAAAAAATATATATTATATGTAAAGATTAGCAATCAAACAAAAAGAGTGCTAAAAGAGGTGATAAAAGTTGTTAAATGACAGAAAAAAAAGAGTTTTACAAGCAATTGTAGAAGAATATGTCAATACAGCAGAGCCAGTAAGTTCTAAGTCTTTAATAGAAAAAGAGAACTTACAATATAGTAGTGCAACAATTAGAAATGAAATGGCTGAATTAGAAAAAATAGGTTATCTTGAAAAAACGCATACTTCTTCAGGAAGAATACCTTCAGAAAAAGGATATAGATACTATGTTGATGAATTACTTAAAGACGATAATATCAGTATTGAAGAGGTAAAGTATATAAGTGAAAAATTAGAAACTAAAGTAAATGAGATTGAAGATTTAACTAAAATAGCGGCAAGTACAATATCAGAAGTTACTCATTATACAACAGTTTCAATAGGACCAAAAACTAAAACACAATTGATTAAAGAATTAAAGTTTGTTCTGATTAATCCTAGAATGATGTTGGCAATAATAATAACAAATGCAGAAATGATAAAAGAGACTATAATAAAATTTGAAGAAGATATAAATGAAAAACAAGTAGAGACAATCAATTATATGTTTAATCAAAAATTAAAAAATCAACCTCTAGAAACTATTGATAGACCACTTGAAGAATATTTATATGATGAGATGAGTTATAGTGTAAAAGTGATTAAGCCAATAATTGATCAAATAAAGAGGGTAATAGCTCAAGATGAACAGTTATATCTAAAAGGAGCCAATAATGCTTTTGATTTACCTGAGTTCAATAGTCTAGAAGTAGCAAAAAACTTTATAAACGTATTAGATCAAAAAGAACTAGTTGAAGATGTATTACAATCTGGTCTTGCAGAAGATATCAATGTATATATAGGAGAAGAAAATCAAAAAGAAGAGTTAAAAGATTTTAGTATTGTTACTTTTAAACATAAGGTTGGAAATAAAGATATGGGAACAATAGGAATTATAGGACCTAAAAGAATGGATTATTCAAAAGTTATTTCAGTTATGAAATATATAAATAAAAAATTAAAAGATTTATAAAAAGGAAGGTATACAATGGAGGAAAATAAGGAAGAATTAGAAAAAAATGAACAAGTAGAAAATGTTGAAAACAATGATCAAGAAAATCTACTTGAAGAAAAACAAAAAGAACTTGATGATATTACAGATAGATATAAAAGAATATTAGCAGAATTTGAAAATCATAAAAAAAGAAGTCAAAAGGAAAGAGAAGTACTATATAATTCTATTTTAGCAGATATAGTTGAGCAATTACTTCCAGTAATTGACAATTTAGAAAATGCAACAAAAGCAGAAACTAAGGATGAGGAATATAAAAAAGGAATAGAATTAGTATTAAAACAATTCAAAGATGTACTTAAATCTAAAGGAGTAGAAGAAATAAAAGCAGTTGGTGAAACTTTTGATCCAGAATTACATGAAGCTGTAAGTAGTGTAACTGATGAAAATCTAGGAGAAAAAGAAATAGCAACTGAATATAGAAAAGGCTACAAAATAGGAACAAAAGTTATTAGACATTCAATGGTAGTTGTAGCAAATTAAAATGATATTAAATTTTTAAAATATATAAATTACATTTAAAGGGAGGATTTAAAATGGGAAAAATCATAGGAATCGACTTAGGAACAACAAACTCATGTGTAGCAGTTATGGAAGGAGGAGAAGCTGTTGTAATACCAAACGCAGAAGGAAATAGAACAACTCCATCTGTTGTTGCTTTCTCAAAAGAAGGAGAAAGATTGGTAGGACAAATAGCTAAACGTCAATCAGTTACAAATCCAGAAAATACTGTTATTTCAGTCAAAAGAAAAATGGGAACAGATGAAAAAATTAAAATAGAAGGTGATTCTTTTTCACCACAAGAAGTATCTGCAATGATTTTACAAAAATTAAAAGCAGATGCAGAAAATTATTTAGGACAAAAAGTTACTCAAGCAGTTATTACAGTACCTGCATATTTTAGTGATAGTCAAAGACAAGCAACAAAAGATGCTGGTAAAATTGCAGGACTAGAAGTTCTAAGAATAATAAATGAACCAACAGCAGCAGCTTTAGCTTATGGAATGGATAAAGAACAAGACCAAAAAATAATGATCTATGACCTAGGTGGAGGAACATTTGATGTTTCTATACTAGATATTGGTGATGGAGTTTTTGAAGTTCTATCAACAAATGGTAATACAAAACTAGGTGGAGATGACTTTGATGAAGCAATAATAGATTATCTAGTTTCTGAATTCAAAAAATCAAATGGAATTGATTTAAAAACAGATAAAATGGCAATGCAAAGATTAAAAGAAGCAGCAGAAAAAGCAAAAATAGAATTATCAGGAGTTCAACAAACTCAAATCAATTTACCATTCATAACAGCTGATAGTAGTGGACCAAAACATTTAGATATTACTTTAACAAGAGCTAAATTTGAAGAATTGATTCATGACTTAATTGAGCAAACAGCAACTCCAGTTAATCAAGCATTAAAAGATGCAGGATTAACACCAAGTGATATTCATAAAGTACTACTAGTAGGTGGTTCAACAAGAGTTCCTGCTGTTCAAGAAGCAGTTAAAAAAATAGTTAATAAAGAACCAGATAAAGGTATTAACCCAGATGAATGTGTTGCAATTGGTGCAGCAATTCAAGGTGGTGTACTATCAGGAGATGTTAAAGATTTAGTATTATTAGATGTAACACCTCTATCTTTAGGAATTGAAACATATGGTGGAGTATTTACAAAATTAATTGAAAGAAATACTACAATACCAACTAAAAAATCACAAGTATTCTCAACAGCAGCAGATGGTCAAACATCAGTTGAAGTTCATGTATTACAAGGTGAAAGAGAAATGGCTGCATACAATAAAACATTAGGAAGATTCCAATTAACAGGAATTCCAGCAGCTCCAAGAGGAGTACCTCAAATTGAAGTTACATTTGATATTGATGCAAATGGTATTGTTCATGTATCTGCAAAAGATATGGCAACAGGAAATAGCCAAGATGTATCAATTACAGCTTCTACAAACTTAACAGATGAAGACATTGATAAAGCTGTAAAAGATGCTGAAGCACATGCAGCAGAGGATAAAAAGAGAAAAGAAGAAATTGAAATAAAGAATAATGCTGAAAGTTTAGTATATAGCAGTGAAAAAACATTAAATGATGTTGGAGATAAAATAAGCAGTGAAGAAAAAGCAAAAGTCGAAACTGAAATAGAAAATACTAAAAAAGCAATTGAGACAAATGATGCTGAAAAAATTAAAGAAGCAACAGAAAAATTAACAAAAGTTTTCTATGAAATGTCTGAAAAATTATATAAAGCAAATCCACAAGCTGCACAACAAGCAGCTCAAGAAGCAGCTCAAGCTGCATCATCTGAAGAAGGATCATCAGATGGTGAGGGAAATGTATATGATGCAGACTATAAAGTAGAAGATGACAAAAAAGACGAAGAATAATAAAAATAATTTAAGTTACGAAAAAAATCTTTTGTAAATAAAGGTTTTTTTCGTGGCATATAAATATTGGAGGAAATAATGGCAGAAAAAAGGGATTACTATGAAGTTCTTGGTGTTAGTAAAGATGCAACAGATGAACAATTAAAAAAAGCATATAGAAAATTAGCAAAAAAATATCATCCTGATGCTAATCTTGATAATAAAAAAGAAGCCGAAAAGAAATTTAAAGAAGTAAATGAAGCATATGAAACATTATCTGATCCACAAAAAAGGAAAATGTATGATCAATTTGGTCATGCTGGACCACAAGGCTTTGGAGGAGCTGGAGGACCATTTGGTGGTCAAGGTGGTTATTACACATATAATGGAACAGGATTTGATGGATTTAGTGACTTTGGTGACTTTGGAGATTTAGGAGATATATTCTCATCTTTTTTCGGTGGAGGATTTGGAAGAAGTTCTAGAAGACAACGTGGACCAAGAAAAGGTTCAGATATAAATCTACGTATGGACATTACTTTTGAACAAGCTTTTTCTGGAATTGAAAAAGAAATAACTGTTACAAGAAACGAAGAATGTACAACATGTCATGGAACAGGTGCTAAACCAGGAACATCAGTAACAAAATGTACAATGTGTAATGGAACAGGACAGGTAAAACAAGTACAAAATACTATATTAGGTCAAGTTCAAACTACTAGAACGTGTAGTAATTGTCATGGTACAGGTGAAGTTATAAAAGAACCTTGTGATACATGTAAAGGTAGAGGTACTATAAGAAAACAACCAAAAATAAAAGTAAAAATACCTGCAGGTATTGATGATGGTCAAACAGTTGTATTACGAGGAGAAGGAGAACCTGGAGAAAAAGGAGCACCTAAAGGAGATTTATATATAACTTTAAAAATTAAAAAGCATAATATTTATACTAGAAAAGACAATAATGTTCTTTGTGAAGTACCAATTACTATTACTCAAGCAACACTTGGAGCAGAATTAAAAATACCATTAGTAGATGGAACTACCGAAAAATTCAAAATACCTGATGGAACACAAACTGGAACAAAGTTTGTGTTAAAAGGAAAAGGATTTAAATCAGTAAATTCTTCAGTACAAGGAGATTTAATCTTTACAGTAACAGTTCAAACTCCAAAGAGATTAACAAAAGAACAAAGAGAATTATTGATGAAATTAGCAAGTACAATGAATGAACAACCACCAATAAAGAAACGTGGATTTTTTGGATAAAAATAATATATAAATAAAAAATATAGTTAACTAGTTTAAGGTTAATTATATTTTTTTATATTGTAATCATAAAAAAAATTTGATATATTTATAATGGAAAATAAAATAAAAGGGGCAAAGCAAAAATAATATGAAACATAAAAAAGGAACAATAAAAAAAGTAATGATAGTTATAATTGCATTAACACTAGTTATTGCATGTTTAGCTTTTTATGGAGTTCAAGATGTAATATCATTTCCAACAAAGCAAATAAAGGAAGATTGCAAAGTAGAGACATATGAATATAATAATAGGAAGGTATTTAAGATTTCACCAAAAGAAGGAAAAATATCCAATAAAAAGATACTGTATTTTCATGGTGGAGCATATATGGCAGAGATGACACAAGATCATTGGGAATTTATAGAAAAATTAGTCATAGATACAGGAGTGACAGTTATTTTACCAGACTATCCTTTAGCACCTAAATATAATTATAAAGATGTTTTTGCAATGGTAAAGCCTTTATATGAAGAAATAGTAAATAAAGTTAATACAGATGATTTAATAATGATGGGAGATTCTGCAGGTGGGGGTCTTTGCTTAGCTCTATTAGAAGACTTAGATGAACAAATACCAGTACCAAGTAAAACTATTGTTATTTCTCCATGGCTAGATATAAGTATGACAAATGAAAAAATGAAAGAAGTTGAGAAGTTTGATAATGATTTAAGTATAGATAAATTAAAACTTGCAGCAATAGCATATTCAGGTGGAATGTATACACAAAATTATCTATTAAGTCCAATATATGGAGATGTATCAAAATTAAAAAATGTAACAATTCTAACAGGAACATATGATATATTAAATCCTGATGTATATGAGTTAGAAGATAAAATAGTGAAAACAGGTGGAAGTATAAAAATAAAAACATATGAAAAGGCTGGACATATATGGATAATAAAATCAAATAGTGATAAAAAATTGGTAGATGAAGGGTATAAAGATTTATTGGAAGGAATTGAAAATGAGTAAAAGTAAAGGAAAACTTGAGTGGAGAAAATTAGATAATTCAGCAAAAATATTTCCTATTTCAGCAGGAAAGAAATATAGTACAGTATTTAGATTATCAGCAATATTAAATGAAAATATAAAGCCAAAAAAATTAGAAAAAGCACTTAAAATTGCTTTAGAAAAATATAATTCATTCAAAGTTAAAATGAAATTAGGTTTTTTTTGGTACTACTTTGAACATAATGGAAAAGAGCCAATAGTTAGATTGGAAAAGGAATATCCATGTAAATATGTAAATCCAAAAACTAACAATGACTATTTATTTAAGGTGACATATTTCAAAAACAAAATAAATATAGATATATTTCATTCATTGGCAGATGGAAATAGTGCAAGTATCTTTTTTAGAGAGATAATATATAATTATTTAGAATTAGTACATCTAGAGGAAATTGAAGAAGGAATAAGAACAACAAGGAAAGTAGAAGAAGTAACAATAGAAGATAGTTATATGAGTAACTACGATAAAAAAGCTAAATCTAATAACTCAACAAAAAAAGCATATATAATTAAAGGTAAAAAGATAAATTTGGGAGCAATATCTGCTATTCATCAAATTATAGATTTCAAGCAATTAAAAGAAATATGTACAAAAAAAGAAGTGACAGTAACGCAATATTTATCAGCAGTTTTAATATATTGTATTTATACACAAAATTATATATATAATAAGGATTCAAAACCGATAAAACTATGTATACCAGTTAATTTAAGAAAGTATTATTCATCAAAAACTATGGCTAATTTTTTCTCATATATAACTGTAGAAGCAAATATGGAAAAATTAAAAACTTTTGATGATATATTAAAATTTGTAAAAAATGACTTTAAGAAAAGGCTTACTCTAGAAGAAATAAATAAGACAATGTCTGGTAATGTAAAACTAGGAATAAACCCTATAATAAGATTTATTCCATTGTTTATAAAGAAAATTATTGTACGTTTAAGTTATATTGAAATTAGAAAATATACAACGATAACTTATTCAAACATTGGAAGAGTGGGAATTATAGGAAAATATCAAAAATATTTAGATTATTTTGCTATGCTTATTGCTCCAGACCCAGTAGAAAAAATAAAATGCTCATCATGTACATTAGGAAATAAGCTAGTATTTACATTTACATCTATATTAAAAGATAATAAAATTGAAGAAGCATTTTATAGATTTTTGATAAATCAAGGAATTAAAGTAGAAATAGAAAGTAATGGTGTTTTAGATGATATATCCAAAAAAAATTAGTGCTAAAAAAACAGGAATTATTATAAAAATATTATTATTAATTTCTGTGTTAGTAGCATTGTTATTAACATTTATAAATAAAAAAACAACTCCTGACATACATTGGGCAGCATTAAGTAATGCAGGAATTGTGTATGTATGGATAACAGTTATTTATTCAATGAATAAAAATATAAATATTGCAGCACATGTAATGATACAAACTATAGCAATAACTTTATTGAATTTATATATTGATCATTTATTAGGAGATGAAGGGTGGTCATTAAATATTTCAATACCAATAATTATAATAATTGCAAATACTACAATGTTTATTTTGACGATATTAAGCAGTAGAAGGTATATAAGGTATGCAATTTATCAGCTTATAATATTATTACTAAGTACACTACCTATTATATTCATATGTAGAGGTATGATACAAAATGTAATTGCATTATCATATATTGCAATAGTAATTTCTTTTGCAAACTTAATAGTTACAATAGCTTTAAGTGCAGGAGATGTAAAAGATGAAATAGTAAGGAAATTTCATATATAAGGAGAAAATATGGAACAGATAAAGAATTATGATTTAGAACAATTAAAACAAGAAATGGTAAAAATAGGACAAAAGCCATTTAGAGCTGAACAGATATTTAAATGGATATATCAAGAAAGAGTTAGTAATTTTGATGACATGACAAACTTATCAATAGAACTAAGAGAAATCTTAAAACAAAAATATACGTTAAATGAATATAAAATCATAAAAAGACAAGAAGCAAAAGATGGTACAAAAAAATATTTATTTGATATTTTAGATGGAAATGCCATTGAGACAGTACTGATGAGTTATCATCATGGAAATACAATTTGTGTAACATCACAAGTTGGTTGTAAAATGGGGTGTAAGTTTTGTGCATCAACAGGAATTCCATTTATAAGAAATTTAACAAGTGGAGAAATTGTGGAACAAATACTAGCAGTTGAAAGAGATGCAGGTGTTAAAATATCAAATGTTGTGTTTATGGGAATAGGAGAACCTTTAGATAATTATGAAAATGTGATAAATGCAATTAGGATAATAAATAATCAAAAAGGAATAAATATTGGGGCGAGACATATTAGTATATCAACAAGTGGTTTAGTTCCTCAAATATATAGATTAGCTGATGAAAATATTCAATGCACACTTTCAATCTCGTTACATGCTACAACAAATGAAAAAAGAACTGAAATGATGCCAATTAACAAGAAGTATAAAATTGAAGAACTAATAAAAGCATGTAAAGATTATATAGCTAAAACAAATAGGAGAGTATCTTTTGAATATGCATTAGCAAAAGAAAATAATGATAATTTAGAAGATGCAAAACAACTTGTAAAACTATTAAGAGGTATGAATTGTCATGTAAATTTAATACCAATAAACAAAATTGAAAATGGGAAATATACAAAATCATCTAATCAAAATATTATGAAATTTAGAGATTATTTAAATGACCATGGAATTGTTGCTACAATTAGAAGAGAATTAGGATCTGATATTGAAGCAGCATGTGGACAATTGAGAAGAAAAAATTTATATTGATATATTAAATAAGTTGTAGTAAAATGTACAATAGAAGGAGAAAAGTGTTATGTTATTAAGTGAATTACTAGGTGGAAAAATAAAAGTATATGCTTTTGTTGGACCTTCTGGAACAGGTAAAAGTTATAGAGCACAAATGGTAGCAAGTGAAAAAAATACACATTTTATTATTGATGATCGGACTACTAATCAAAGATAATGAGGTAATTGCAGGACATTCAGCAAAGAAAGCATCAACAAAAATACAAACTGTAAAAAAAGCACTTTTTTTTGAAGATGATGAAAAAACACAAATTGTAAAAGCATTAAAAAAATATCGCCCTCAGAGTATATTGATTTTAGGAACTTCAGATGGAATGGTACAAAAAATTGCATCAAACCTTGGACTACCTGAGATTTCAGAAACAATATATATAAAAGATGTTGCAACTGAGCAAGAAATGAAAACGGCCAAAAGAATAAGAATGACAGAAGGAAAACATGTAATACCAGTACCAACATTTGAAATAAAAAAAGATTTTTCAGGATATTTATTAGATCCATTACAAATATTTAAATCAAAAGGAAAAGGAAAACAACCATATATTTCTGAAAAATCAATAATAAGACCTACATTTAGCTATATGGGAAATTTTACAATATCTGATAATGTGTTTAGACAGATTGTAGAATATATGGCAGTAAAATCAAATGGAATACATAAAATATTAAAATTAAGAGTAGATAATTATGGTGAAGGTGTTAAAATCTATATGGAAGTTTCAATAGTATATGGATTTAATATAGTAGATGGGTTGAAAAAATTTAAAGAAAAAGTTGAAAAAGAAATAAGTAAATTGACAACAATGAATGTAGAACAAATAGATGTCGTTGCGAAAAATATATTTGTACCACAAAAAAAGGAGGAAGAATAATGTCTTTTATTGTAGCAATAGATGGTCCAGCAGGAGCAGGAAAAGGAACAATAACAGAAGAAGTTAGTAAAAGATTAGGATTAATTAACATTGGATCAGGTTCAGCATATAGGGCAGTTGCACTTCAAACAATTAAAGAAAATATACCAATTGAAGAAAAAGAAAAGATAGTTGGTTTGTTAGATCATATAGAAATAAAATTTGAGATAGAAAACAACAAAGATATAGTATATTTAAATGGAGAAAATGTAACAGATAGAATAAGACAAAAAGATGTAAGTAATATTGTTTCACAAGTTTCCTCTATAAAAGAAGTTAGATTTAAGTTAAATGATATTTTTAGAAAATGTGCAGAAAACAAAAATGTAATTATGGAAGGAAGAGATATTGGATCTTATGTTTTTCCAAATGCAGATGTGAAAATATATTTAGATGCTACAGCAGAAGAAAGAGCAAAAAGAAGATATAGACAAAATCAAGAAAAAGGTATTGAAATGACTTACGAAGAAATATTAGAAAACATAAAAATGAGAGATAAAAATGATAAAGAAAAAGAGATTGGAGCTTTAGTTCAAGCAGAAGATGCCGTATATATTGATTCAACGGGAATGTCTATTGAAGAAGAAACACAAAAAGTTATTGAAGTAATTGAAGCAAAAGGATTTAAGGGAGAATAAAATATATGAAAAATTTTTTAAAAAATATTATAAAAGTAATAGTAAAAGGAGCAATTTATTCATGGTTTAAAATATTTCATGGAGTTAAAGTAATTGGGACACAAAATATTCCAAAAGAAGGACCAGTAATATTTTGTGGTAATCATAAAACATATATGGATCCTCCTTTAATGGTTGTTACAGGGAAAAGGGACATGAAGTTTTTAGCTAAAAAAGAATTATATAAAAATAAATTCCTAGCATTTCTAGGTTGGGTATTTGAAGCAATTCCAGTAAATAGAGATGAAAAAGATGTATCAGCTATAAAAAAATCATTAAAAGTTTTAAAAGAAGGAAATTGTATAGCTTTATTTCCAGAAGGAACTAGAAATGGAATGGAAAAAGGAGAAAAAGCAAAAGATGGAGTAGCTTTTTTTGCAGTAAGAAGCGGAGCAAAAGTAGTACCTTGTGGAATAAAAGGAGGACAAAAAGGTAATAGAAAAATCACTATAACTTATGGAGAACCATTAGACTATACTGAATATAAAGGATGCAAAGATAAAGAGAAACTAGATGAAATAACAAAAGAAATAATGAATAATATTTTAGAACTAGCTAAATAAAGATAATAAAGAAACGAAAGGAAAAATAACTCTTTCGTTTCTTTTAGATTTAAATTGACAAAAAATGCAAACAGGTGTATAATAGAATAGTTGAAAAATAGAGAAAAATAAAGTAAAAAGGGGAGTCTGAAGAAAAATGAATAACGAAAAGATAAGAAACATTGCAATAATTGCACACGTAGACCACGGAAAAACTACACTAGTAGATGCATTATTAAAACAAAGCCATGTATTTAGAGAAAATGAACAAGTAGCAGAAAGGATAATGGATTCTAATGACTTAGAAAAAGAAAGAGGAATCACAATATTATCAAAAAACACATCAATAATGTATAATGATATAAAAATAAATATTGTAGATACACCTGGACATGCGGATTTTGGTGGAGAAGTAGAAAGAGTTTTAAAAACAGTTGATGGTGTATTACTTTTAGTTGATGCTTTTGAAGGGGCAATGCCACAAACAAGAGAAGTATTAAAAAAATCATTAGCTTTAAATTTAAAACCAATAGTTGTAATAAATAAAATTGATAGACCAGGAGCAAATCCACAAAAAGTATTAGATCAAGTAATAGAATTATTCATAGAATTAGATGCTTCAGATGAACAATTAGAATTCCCAGTAGTATATGCTTCAGCAAAACAAGGAATCGGAAAAATGAATGTTGAAGATGAATCAGACAATTTGAATTGCTTATTTGAAACTATTGTTAATACAATTAAAGCACCTGATTGTGATGAAGAAGGACCTGCACAAATGCTAGTTTCTAATATAGATTATGATGATTATGTAGGAAGAATAGCTGTAGGAAGAGTAGAAAGAGGTTCAATTAAAGTTGGTATGCCTGTTTCTATTTGTGGAAAAGAAGATAAAATAACACAAGGAAAAGTAGCAAAAGTATATACACATGTTGGTTTAAATAAAGTTGAAGTAGAAGAAGGAAAAGCAGGGGATATAATTGAAATTGCTGGAATCTCAGATATAAATATTGGTGATACAATTTGTGATTTTAATCACCCAGAAAAAATCCCATTTGTAGACATTGATGAACCAACAGTTTCTATGACATTTAGTGTAAATAATGGACCACTTGCAGGAAAAGAAGGAAAATTTATTACATCAAGACATATTAGAGATAGATTATTCAAAGAGTTAGAAAGAAATGTTAGTTTAAGAGTAAAAGATACAGAACAAGCAGATTCCTTTGAAGTATCTGGAAGAGGTGAACTTCATCTATCTATATTGATTGAAACAATGAGAAGAGAAGGATTTGAATTATTAGTTTCAAGACCAAAAGTTATATATAAAGATATCGATGGAGTTAGATGTGAACCAGTAGAGAGATTAGTGGTTAACGTACCAGATGATGCTATAGGAAATGTAATAGAAAAACTAGGACAAAGAAAAGCTGAAATGGTAAATATGGAACCAGCAGAAGAAGGACATACAAAAATAGAATTTAAAATTCCTTCAAGAGGACTAATAGGGTATAGAACAGAATTTTTAACAGACACAAAGGGTGAAGGAACAATGAACCATATTTTTGATTGCTATGAACCATACAAAGGTGATGTTATATCAAGAGTAAGAGGAACAATAGTTGCATGGGAAAATGGTAAATCAGTTGCATATGGATTATATAATGCTCAAGATAAAGGTGAACTATTTATTGGACCAGGTGTAGAAGTATATGAAGGAATGATAGTTGGATTAAATTCAAGAGGAGAAGATTTAGCAATAAATGTATGTAAAGAAAAACATTTAACAAATACAAGAGCATCAGGTTCAGATGAAGCATTAAGATTAGTACCACCAATTCAAATGTCATTAGAAAAGGCTATAGAATTTATTGAGGATGACGAATTAGTGGAAGTAACACCAAAATCAATTAGATTAAGAAAGAAAATATTAGATACAAAAGAAAGAGAAAGAGCCGCACGTAATAGTAGTAAACAATAAAAGAGGTATATTTTATGAACAAAATAAAACTAGAGGAAATCAAACAAAAAGCACTTCAAGATCATATTCCAATAATTATGGATGATACACTAAAAGTTATAGAACAAAGATTAAAACAAAATCCACCAAAAAGAATGTTGGAAATAGGTGCAGCTGTAGGTTACTCTGCAATTTGTTTTACACAACTACTTGATAAAAATGGAAAAATTGATACTATAGAAAGAGAACATGATAGAGTAATTGAAGCTAAAGAAAATTTTAAAAAGGCTGATGTTTCAGAAAAAATAAATATATATGAAGGCGATGCTATAGAAATATTGCCATCGCTTGATAAAAAATATGATGCGGTTTTTATTGATGCTGCTAAAGGAAAATATCCATTTTTTTTAAAAGAATCATTAAGAATGATAAATAAAGATGGAATAATATTTGCAGATAATATTTTATACAAAGGATATGTAATGAGTGACTATAATAAACACAAACAAAGAACAGCAGTAAGAAATTTACGCGAATATATAAAAGAAGTTTCAGAAAATCCAAACCTTGAAACAGAGATTTTAGAAGTTGGAGATGGACTTGCAATTAGTAAGATAATAAAATAAGAGGTAAGTTTTAGTTATGAATATCATAACTAAAATTTACTTTTTTTATATAATATTTTGTATTGAAAAAAAAACAAAGTATGTTATAATAAAATTGTGAATTATAGTATAAAAGGGGAAATGTTATGCAAAACAATGGCAATATAACAATTAGAGATATTTTAAAAGAAGGAAAAAGAAAAAATAAAAATATCGATAAAAATTTAATAGAAAGGGCTTTTCAATATGCACAAAGAAGTCATGAAGGACAATTAAGAAAATCTGGAGAACCTTATATTATTCATCCACTACATGTAGCATATATTGTAGCAAGTTTAGGATTGGATACCCAAACAATATGTGCAGCACTTTTACATGATGTAGTTGAAGATACGGAGGTAACTTACGAAGATATTGAAAAAGACTTTACCGAAGAAATAGCACAAATAGTAGAAGGTGTTACAAAACTTTCTAATCTGTTTAAAACAGCTGAAGAAAAACAAGCTGAAAACTATAAAAAAATGTTTATTGCTATGGAAAAAGACATTAGAGTAATTTTGTTAAAACTAGCAGATAGATTGCATAACATATCAACACTAGAATATTTAAAAAGAGATAGACAAATTGCAATATCAAAGGAAACTATAGAATTCTATGCCCCTATAGCTCACAAATTAGGAATGTATGATATGAAAATGAAATTGCAAGATGGTTCATTTAAATATCTATATCCAGAAGAATATAAAGAAATAACAGAAGAACTAGATAGAAAAATAAGTGAAAATCGTACAAATTTAGAGAAAACAAAAGAAAAAATAGATAAGGAATTGAAAAAAGAAAGAATAGCTGCAATAACTACAATTGAAACTAAGCACTTATATAATATATTTAAAAAGATTAGAGAAAAAAATATTACAATAGATCAAATAAAAGATCTTTTTTCTTTAAAAATTATTACTAAAAATAAAAAAGATTGTTATAAAACAATGGGAATTATAAATTCAATATATAGAATGATACCAAAAACTTTTAAGGATTATATAGCAATACCAAGAAATAACGTTTATAAAGCAATTCATGAAATAATAATTGGTGAAAGAGGTGTTATTGTTGAAGTACAAATATGTAGTTATGATATGAACATTGTTTCTAAATATGGTATAACAAATTATTTTAGATATATTAAAAATGATAATAAAGTTATTGAAGAAAAAGAAATTAAAAATAATTTATCAGGAATACATGATACATTAGAACTAAAACAATTTATAGAAGATCCAAATGAGTTTTTGAATGCATTAAGATTAGAACTTTTTGATGATGAAGTATACATATTTACACCAAAAGGAGATGTTGAGGTTTTACCTAAAGGATCAACAGTTTTAGATTTTGCTTTTCATATTCATACAGACATTGGAAGACACATAAAAACATGTAAAATAAATAGTGTAAGTATGCCAATAACCACAAAATTAAAAAGTGGAACAATTGTTGATATTATTACTTCTGAAGAAGAATGTATACCAAAAAAAGAATGGTTAAACACTATAAAAACATCTAAGGCAAAAAGAGAAATCATTGAAATGTTAAATGAAAGTAAAGAAGAAGAAAAGACAAAATATTTAGTAGAAATTATAGCAGAGGATAAATCAAATTTAGTACTAGAAGTTACAACAATATTTACTCAAATTAGACTTAATATAATATCGTTAAATACAAGTACTCTAGATAATAATAAGATAAAAATAGAAACTGTGATGGAAACAAGAAAGATTAAAAAGATAGAAAAACTAAGAGAAGAATTATCAAAAATAAAAGAAGTTGAGCAAATAAAAATAGAAGAAGAAATAGGTGAGAAGGATTAAAATGAAGCCAGAGTTATTAGCACCAGCAGGTTCTTATGAAAAAGCAAAGATTGCTTTTTTGTATGGAGCAGATGCTGTATATGCAGGTACATCATCATTATCATTAAGAACAAGGGCGGATATGCAAAATGATGATTTGGAAAAAACAATTAAATATGCACATGAAATAGGAAAAAAAGTGTATGTAACTTTAAATATTTTTGCTTGGGATGAAAAATATAAAGAAATAATAGAAATGTCAAAAAAATTAAACGAATTAAAACCTGATGGAATTATAGCAGCAGATGGTGGAGTTATAGAGACAATAAAAAAATATGCTCCAAATGTACCAATAAATGTGAGTACTCAAGCTAATATAGTTAGTTTACAAGATTGTTTGTTTTGGAAGAAAAATGGTGCAAAAAGAATGATTTTAGCCAGAGAAA
>CANQQC010000014.1 GCA_947625925.1 uncultured Clostridia bacterium
GTACAGATACTAAGGCTATTGAAAGAGCTGAAAATAGAGATTCTTTTGAAAAAGTAATGAATACTTTAAATCTTAAGCAACCAAAAGGAGAAGCAGTAACAAATATTGAAGATGGAATAAAAGTAGCAAAGCAAATAGGTTATCCTGTACTTGTAAGACCAAGCTATGTTTTGGGTGGAAGAGCTATGCAAATTGTTTCTAGTAAAAAAGCATTAGAAAAATATTTAAAAACAGCAGTTGCAGTTGATAAAAAACAACCTGTTCTTGTAGATAAATATATAATAGGGAAAGAACTTGAGGTAGATGCAGTATGTGATGGAAAAGATGTTTTTATACCAGGAATAATGGAACATGTTGAAAAAACAGGAATACATTCAGGAGATAGTATAAGTATTTACCCTACATTTAGTGTTAGTGAAAAAGCAAGGCAAACAATATTAGATTATACTGTAAAACTTGGATTAGGAATTGGTATAATAGGATTATATAATATACAATTTATAGTTGATAAAAATGAAGATGTATATGTTATTGAAGTAAATCCTAGATCTTCAAGAACTGTACCATTTATATCAAAATCAACAGGATATTCTTTAGCAGATATAGGAACTTTAGTTATGATAGGTAAATCATTAAAAGAGCAAGGAATAAATGAAGTTTATCCAAAGGAAAAAGAAAAATGGTATGTAAAAGCTCCAGCTTTTTCATTTTCAAAACTAAATGGTTTAGATGCATATTTATCACCAGAAATGAAATCAACAGGTGAAGCTATTGGATATGATAATAAATTAACAAGAGCATTATATAAAGCACTTCAATCATCAGGAATGCATTTAGCAAATTATGGAACTATTTTCTTAACAATAGCCGATAAGGATAAAGAAAATGCACTACCATTAATAAAAAGATTCTATGATTTAGGATTTAATATTGAAGCAACTATAGGAACAGCTAATTTTTTAAAGAAACACAAAATTAGAACTAGAGTGAAAAAGAAAATAAGTGAGGGAAGCGAGGAAATATTAGAAACAATTAGAAAAGGATATGTAAGTTATGTAATAAATACAAGAGACTTAGATTCAATAGATCAAGAAACAGATGGAGAGTTTATAAGAAGATGTGCAGTAGAAAATAATATTCCTATATTTACTGCACTAGATACAGTAAAAGTATTATTGGATGTATTAGAAGAAATAACTTTAGGAATATCAACAATAGATGATAAATAACTAAAAAGGAGATATAAAAACAACTATATCTCCTTTTTATGTATAATAAATTTCTAATTGTTGTTTAAAATATTTTTTGTTTTTAGTTGTAAATAAATTAAGATTATTATTTTTATTTAAAATTTTTCTTATTTTATATAAACCTAAACCGGAATGGTTTTGTTTATCTGTTTCATTTTTGTTAAAGATATTATTGATATTAACATCTTTATTATAATAACTATTTTCTACTACAATTAATTGTCTATGATTTCTTTCTTCGTTTTTAAAATAAATATTAATAACTTTTTCTTTACTATCAGCTGATGCTTCAATAGCATTATCTAATAATATACCTAAAATTCTTGTAAATTCAAAAATATTCATTTTTAATTCATTCATATTTAGCAATAATTCAAAAGACATTTTTATATTTAATTTCTTTGCCTTTATAAATTTACTAACTAGTAGTCTATAAACACCAGAGTCGTTAATAATGTTAGGATTTAAAAGATATAAATTATTTACGCTAATACATTCTTTTTCAAGATGATTATAATATTTCTTTAAACCTTCCATATCATCAGTATTAACATATCCACCAATAGTGGTAACAATATTATCGAAGTCATGTTTGAAACAACGAACATCGTCATTTAAGTTTTGAAGTGTTCTGTTATACTGTTCTGAATTTTCTAGTCTTTTTAAAGTGTCTTTTAATTTTTTTACATTATATAAATTTAAACTAAATGAAGTTGGTATAGCTAGTAAAGCAACATCAACTAAAAAATTACCCAATATTTCCATATTTCTCTAAAACCTCCATAAGATTATTTTTGTATTTTGGTCCAATATCACAAGTTGAACCGTCTGAAAAACTAATTGTATTGACAACAGGATCAACATTTTCAATTAAATTTATATTTACAATATATGATTTATGACATCTAATAAAATTATTAGATAAGGAATCTTTAATTTTATTAAAAGAATTATAAGTCTCATAAATTTTATTCTTTGAATGGAAAACTAATTTCATACCATCTTTCTTAATATATTTTATAGAGTTGCCATCTACAATAGTATTTTTATTGTCTATTTTTATATATTGTTTTGGAAGTCCATTGATGTCTTCAAAAAGTCTATTTATAGTATCTTCTAATCTAGGAAGTGTTATAGGTTTTGCTAAAAAATCAAAAGTCTTATATTTATATGCAACCATAACATATTCTATATGTGCTGTTGTAAAAATTATATAAATATTTTTATTTTTCTTTCTAACAATATCTGCGACATTTAAACCTGTAATTTTTGAATCTAAATTTATATCAAGAAATAGTACATCGACTTTATTGTTATCTATAAAATCTAAAACATCTTGTACATTAGAAGAGCTAAAACTAATGTTAGCTTTATAAGAATGTTTTTTAAAAATAGTCTCTAACATTTTAGATAAGCTATTTAATAAATCTAAATTGTCATCACATAGTACAAAATTTAACATTTAAAACTCCTTTTTTAACAAAAAAATAATGGAAAATAATAGTAAAAAAATTTCCTTTTTTTTCCAGCAACGTTACAACTATAATCCAAAAATTAAATATTGTCAAGACTAATTAGATAAAAAAGAAAAAATCTAAAAAACGTTGAAAATAGTGAGATTAAATATCAATTTGTCAAAAAATGTAATACGAAAAATTAAACAATGATTAAAAAAAGATAAAGAATAAATTAAACAAGAAGTTAATATAAATTATATAAATAAAACTAAGTTTGAAAGGACGATAAAAATGAATAAAAAAACAATTTTAAAAATTATTTTAATTTTTTTAGTTATATTATCTGTTGTATGGTTAATTGTTTCATATAACAAAAATGGAACAATATTAACAAATGCACAATCATTAAGCAATACTAAAATAGAATGGGGAATAAAAAGAGGAGAAAATAATAAACAACCTGACATAGGTAGTACAAATAAAAAAATAATGGATCAAAACAATGGAATATATATGGGAAATAAAGATAAGAAAATAGTTTATTTAACTTTTGATTTAGGATATGAAGCAGGATATACTGATGATATTTTAAATACACTTAAAGAAAATAATGTTACTGCAACCTTTTTTATAACTGCTCACTATGTAAATACAGCAAGTGATTTGATACAAAAAATGATTGATAATGGAAATATTGTAGGAAATCATACAGTAAATCATAAAAGTATGCCAAGTTTAAATGAAACAACATTAGAAGAAGAAATTATGAAATTACATGATGCTATAAAAGAGAAATTTAATTATGAAATGAAATATATAAGACCGCCAAAAGGAGAATATAGTGAAAAGAGTGTAGCTTTTTCAAATTCTTTAGGATATCAAACTGTAATGTGGTCATTTGCTTATGCTGATTGGGATGAAAATAATCAACCAAGTAAAGATAGTGCAATAAAAAAAATAATAGAAAATTTGCATAATGGAGAAATTATGCTTTTACATGCTACATCAAAAACTAATAAAGATGTTTTAGATGAAGTTATAAAACAAATAAAGGATAAAGGATATGAAATAAAAAGTTTAAATGAATTTGAAATGTAGGAGAGAATAAACATGAAAAACAGCAGAAGAGATAAAATCAATAAAATTTTAGAAATTCCACAAGAAGTATATAGTAATGTACCTAAAATAATAATTACGGGATTTGATGAAATGATTGTTGAGAACTTTAAAGGAATTTTAGAATATGAAGACTTTTATGTAAGAATAAATACATATATAGGTGTTGTTAATATTAATGGTTTTGAACTAAAACTCGAAAATATATCTGATGAAGATATTAAAGTTACAGGTAAAATAGAAAGTTTTGATATTGAAAGAATAGAATAGGAAGATGTGGATTGTTTTTTAAAATACTATTAAGTTATTTAATTGGATATTTAAGAATTGAAGTAACAGGTTATTATATAGAAAGATTTATAAATTTATGTAATAGTAATCATATTTTGACATGGAATTTAAAAAAAGGAAAAAATGCGAACATATTATTAAATATTGAAATAAATAGTTTAAAAGAAATTGTAAAACTAGCTAAAAGAACTAAATGTAAAATAAAGATAAGAAATAAAAAAGGATTGCCTTTCTTAATAAATAAATATAAGAAAAGAAAAATATTTATAGCATCTTTAATTGTTATAATATTGTTATTTTTTTTAAGTTCAAATTTTATTTGGAATATAGAAATTAAAGAAGATGAAGAAAATAAAGCTTATAATATACAACAAGATATAGAAGAAGCGGGACTAAAAGTCGGACAATTAAAAAGAAAATTAAATACAAAAGAAATAATAAATAAAATAAGATTAAAAAGAGATGATATAGCATGGATTGGAATTGAGTTAAAAGGAACAAATGCAATAGTAAAAGTAGTAAAAGCTACAGAGAAACCAGATATTATAGAAGATAGTCAATACTGTAATATTGTGTCTGATAAAGAAGGAGTTGTTACAAAAATAAATGCTCAAAAAGGAACGGCCCAAGTAAAAGTAGGAGATACAATAACAAAAGGAACAATACTAATAGGTGGTTGGATGGAAGGTAAGTATACAGGAATAAGATATGTTCATGCAGAAGGAGAAATTGAAGCTAAAGTTTGGTATACTAAAACTAAAAAAGTTAAATATAAGACTACGGAAACTCAAGAAACAGGAAATCAAGAAAAGAAATTTAGTATGAAATTTAATAATTTTCAAATAAATTTTAATAAAGGGGTTTCAAAATTTAAAATTTATGATACAATGGAAACAGAAAAAAAATTTCAATTATTTTCGGACTTCTATTTACCGATTTCTATAGTTGAAAAAACAAATAAAGAACTAAAAAAAGTAAAAAAAAGTTATTCTCCAGAAGAAGCGAAGAACCTAGGGATACAGGAATTAGAAGAGGAATTGGATAAACAAATAGAAGATAAAGAATCTATAATAAATAAAAACATAAATGCATATGAAAAAGAAGATCATGTTGAAATTTATGTGACATATGAGGTGCTTGAAAAAATTGGGACTAATGACAAGATATGAATAGAAAGGATGAGTTGAATGGAAGAAAGAAGTCTTAGGATAACAGGAGCTGACAAAAACTTTTTTAACAAAATTACAACAACATTAACAAAAATATTAACACCAACTAAAATTGGTATTAACAGTATGTTGATTTCAATAAGAAGAAATTCTTTAATGAAAGCATATGAACGTTATCAAGATATAGAAGAAGATTATGATGATAAAGAAGAACTAGAAGATAGATATAAGTCAGCCTATGAAAATTATTTAGAGGCTTTGGATAAATATGTAATGGATTCGATTTATAAAAAAGTAAAAAATGATACTGCATCTGAATTTGAAAAGAATGCATTAGCAAAATATTATGAAGTTATAACTTTAAAAGAAAATGAATATACAGAATACAAATATAGAAAACAAAAATATTTGATAGATTTAGATTATGAAAGTGTTAAAGTATCTGGAAAAGAAAAAGTCTTAGAAAGATACAAGAGCTTTTACTCATATAGAATGGATGTACTTTATAAAGCAATTTTAAAAAATTATTCTATTAAACTTGCTGATACTACAAGTAGATATGATACGACTAAAGATTGGATTTATACAAAAATATTTTTGACTTTAGAAGATTATGTTGAAAATATTTTACCATTAAAAATAGAAGCAGAAGAAAAACTTGAAGAAGTTATTCCTGAATATGAAAAATATGAAAAATATACAATTGGTAAACTAGATAGAAGAGATAATATAGAAAAGAATATGATATTATTGGGAATAAGTAGATTTTTATTTACACATAGTTTACCATTGATTGTAGCAGAACAATGTTATGAAAAATTATTAAGAGATGCTAGAATGTTGGTTCAAGATACAAAAATAGCAACAAAAAGAGAAAAAGCTTATTCTATGTTAATTACACTAATAGAAGATTATAATTTGAAATTATTATCTAAGAAAGTATATTGGGAAAAACCTAGTGAAAAAGATGAATACAAGAAATTCTGGGATAAATATAAAGAAATTTCAAAATTAAAAGAAGTTGATTTCGTAGAATATGTTAAACAAAAAGAAATATTATTCATTAAAGATGATTTAAGTAAATTGAGAGAAGAAAACAAAATTGATTATAGCAAAATAAAAATATATTATAAGAGAAAACTAATTGATTATGGAGCAATAAAACAATTAAAAGATTCATATAAATCAGAAGGTAAATACATAAAAATTAAGGAAGTAGCATAGATGTATGAAATAGAGTATTTAGATATTGAAGAAGATAAAGATTATGAAAGTATTATAAAAAAAGTAATTAGTACATGTTTTAATACTGAAAATTTGGACAAGACAAAATTATACATTGAAATCACATTAACTACACCAGAAAATATAAGAAAAATAAATAATCAATATAGGAAAATTGATAAAGAGACAGATGTATTATCATTTCCAATGTTTGAAAAAGAAGAATTAGAAAAAGGCATAGAAGAAAACAAGTTTAATAAAGAAGATGTTTTAGGAAATATAGTTATATCTATACAAAGAGTGCAAGAACAGGCAGAAGAATATGGACACAGTTTTGAAAGAGAATTAAGTTATATGGTTGTACATGGTTTTTATCATTTAATGGGATATGATCATATTGAAGAAAAAGACAAATTACAAATGAGAAAGAAAGAAAAAGATATTTTAAATATTTTGAAGATTACAAGGAGTTAAAGATGAAAAATGTTAAGATTTTAATTGTTATATTAGTTATAGTAATAATAGCTGCAGGAGGATGTATAGCATATAAAATTTATCAAGAAAAAAATAAGCCAGTATTAAATGAAGAAGTAGCTCAAGAAGAACCAGAAGAGGAAAAGGAAATACAGATATTTAAAGGGAATGACAGACCTATAGCAGTTATGATAGATAATCATAGAGATGCATGGCCACAAGCAGGTTTAAATAATGCATATATGGTTTATGAAATTATTGTTGAAGGTGGAGAAACAAGATTGATGGCTTGTTTTAAAGGAGCAGACTTAGAAAAGATAGGACCTGTACGTAGTTCTAGACACTATTTCTTAGATTATGCAATGGAAAATGATGCAATATATGCTCATTTTGGATGGAGTCCACAAGCACAAAAAGATATTACAAAATATACAATTAACAATATAAATGGAATTTCAGAAAGTGAAGAAACTTTCTGGAGAGTTAAAGATAAAGTTGCTCCACATAATGCAGTAACAAGCACACAAGCACTTTTAAAAGTAGCAAAAGCAAAAGGATATAGAACGACATCAGATGAAAAAAGTGTATTAAATTATGTTACAGATGAGGTTGATTTAGAAGATGGAATGTCAGCAACAACAATAACTATTCCACATTCTACATTACAATCAGTAAAATATGAATATGATGAACAAACAAAAAGATATACACGTTTTGCAAGAGGTGTAGGACAAACTGATTGGGATACAAAAGAACCAATCACTACAAAAAATATAATTATTACTCAATGTGATAACTATACATTATCAGATACAGATAGTAAAGGAAGACAAGGATTATATAATATAGGAACATTTGATGGATACTATATTACAAATGGAAAAGCAATCAAAATAAAATGCATCAAACAAGAAAGAGACTCTAAAACAGTATATCAAGATTTAGAAGGAAATGAAATAGAAGTTAATGATGGAAATACATTTGTACAAATATGTCCTAGAGATGCTAATATTTCAATAGAGGGTATAGAAGAAGTTGAACAAACCAATACTATAAATACAAATGAAACAACAAATGTAAATAACAATACTATAGGAGGTTAAAATAGTGAACGTTTATGATACTGTAAATAGATTAGCACAAGAAATAAAACAATCAGAAGAATATGTTAATTACAAAATGGCAAAACAAGCAATTTCTTTAAATCCTGATTTAAATATAAAAATAAAAGAATTTGAAAAGAAAAGATATGAAACACAAGTTGAAATAATGCAAAAAGGAAAAAGTGATGAAAAAGCTATGGCAGAAATACAAATAATGTATGCAGAATTAGTAGAAAATCCTGATGCAAAAAGTTATTTTGATGCTGAAGCAAAATTCAATTTACTAATTACAGATGTAAATAAAATAATAGGAGACAGTATAAAAGATGTTATCTCTTGATTTTTTCAAACAAATATGTTAAAATAGTTAAGTATTTTAACGAAACAAACTGTAGGGAGGAATTTAACAAATGGAAATAGCAAAAAAAATATTAATAGTTATATATTTTATAATTGCAACAATAGTTATAATATTAGCTTTAATTCAATCAAAAGAAGATCAAGGGTTATCATCAACAATAACTGGATCATCAACAGATAACTTTTATGAAAAAAATAAAGGTAGAACAAAAGAAGGAAAGCAAAAAAGAGTACTTGTTACTTTAACAGTAGTATTTTTTATTTTAACAGTTGCTTTAGGAATAATTTATATGGCATAGATACAAAATAATATAAAGACAGTTTGTTTAAGCAACTGTCTTTTTTAAATTAAAATAAAATATAAAAGGAAGTGAAAAAAATAAAAGATAATAATATTTTAGAAGGAATATATAGAAAAAATCATAAAGGATTTGGTTTTGTAAAAATAGAAGGACAAGAAGAAGAGATATATATTTCAAAAGAAAATTCTAAAAATGCTTTAAATGGAGATAAAGTAGAAATAGTAATAACACAAGAAAAACAAGATTCAAAAAGACAAGAAGGAAAAGTTATTAATATATTAAAGCATGAAACAGATAAAGTAGTTGGAACATTTCAAAATAATAAAAATTTTGGTTTTGTAGTACCAGATGATAAAAATTTTGGAACAGATATATTTATCCCAAAAAAGTTTTTTGGAAAAGCAAGAAATAATCATAAAGTGGTAGTTAAGATTACAAAATTTCCTAAAAAAGGAAAAAATGCAGAAGGAAAAATAGTTGAGGTTATTGGAGGAATAAATCAAGCAGGAGTTGATATGTTATCCTTAATAAAACAATATGATTTACCAAGTAAGTTTCCAAAACCTGTAGTTGAAGAAGCAAGAAAATATGGGGATAAAATTGATAAAAAAGATATATCTAATCGTATAGACATGAGAAATAAAGAAATATTCACAATTGATGGAGAAGATGCAAAAGATTTAGATGATGCTGTAAGAGTTGAAAAACTAGAAAATGGAAATTATAGGTTAGATGTTCATATTGCTGATGTTAGTTACTATGTAAAAGAAAATAGTTTATTAGATAAAGAAGCTCTTTTAAGAGGGACAAGTATATATATGCTTGGAAGAGTGATACCAATGTTACCAAGAGAATTATCAAATGGAATATGTAGTTTAAATCAAAATGAAGATAGATTTACATTGTCATGTAGTATGGAAATTGATAAAAAAGGAAAAGTGGTTTCAAGCCAAATTTATAAGGGAATAATAAAAGTTACTAAGAGAATGAGTTATACTGGGGTGCAAAAAGCGTTAGATTCAAGTAAGAATACTATTAGCAAAGAATACAAACCATATTACAAACATTTAAAACTAATGGAAGAACTAGCAATTATATTAAAGAATAGAAGGATTGAACAAGGATATTTAAATTTAGATATTCCTGAAAGTAAAATTGAATTAGACCCTGTAACAGGAAGAGTTTTAAATGTTGGAAAATATGAAATAACATTTGCAAATGAAATTATAGAACAATTTATGCTAACAGCAAATGAAACAATAGCAGAAAAATTTTACTGGTTAGAAGCTCCTTTCATATATCGTGTACATGAAGAACCAGATGAAGATAAGATTAAAGAATTAAATAAATTTTTATTTAATTTTGGATTAAAAATAAGAATAAATAAAGATGAAATATATCCAAAGGAATTTGCTCAAATATTGGAAAAAGTAAAAGGAAAAGAGGAAGAAAAAGTTGTATCAAATTTAGTTTTAAGAACACTTAAGGTAGCAAGATACGAATCTGAAAACAAAGGACATTTTGGAATTGCAAGTAGATATTATTGTCATTTTACTTCACCAATAAGAAGATATCCAGATTTATTTATCCATAGAATAATTTCAAAATATTTAGAAAGTAATTATGTAGTAGAAGATGATTTTTACAGTAAATATGAAGAACAAGCAAAAAAAAGGGCTGAGCAATCTTCTGAAAGAGAAAAAATTGCGACAAAGGTTGAAAGAGATGCTGAAGATATTAAAAAGGCAGAATATATGGAAGATAAAATAGGGGAACAATATGAGGGAATTATTTCTTCAGTAACTTCATTTGGAATTTTTGTTGAACTAGAAAACACTGTTGAAGGACTAATAAGATTTGACAAATTAGGTAATGATTATTTTATATATGATGAAGAAAGAAAAAGACTAATAGGAGAAAGAACAAACAAAGTCTATAAGATAGGTGATAAAGTAAATATAGAAGTAATTGCAGCAAGTAAAGAATTAAGACAAATAGACTTTGCTTTAATATAATTTATTGATTTAGAAGAACAAATATATGAGAGATTATAATAGAAAAAGTGGAGAAAACTATTAAAAAAATAGCTCCACTTTTATTTTTTTCAGCATTTATTTCATATTTTGCATATGAAATAGCTCTTATAAAAGAATAAATAGAAAATAATAGTAAAACAAAGTAAAAAAATAAATTGTACATATTAACCTCCTTTAAGTTTGAGTAATTAAAGAACCAGATTTTATATTAACATCAACATTTACATCAAAAAATGCATCCCTATACCTATCTTTCCAATTGTAATTTTCATAATCTGTCCAAGTTGTAAATTCTCTTAGTGCACGTTTACCAATACAACTAATATCTGAATGATATTGCTTAGATGTTTTGTATAAAAATTCTGAAATAATTGATTCTAAATAACTTGCTGTATAATTTGAAATTTCATCTAAAGTTACCTGATTTAAATAATCAGAATTATAAGATGTTGTACCTATTTCACCACTTAATTTGACATCAACTGTTACATAAGGTGTATCGTTTATAATATTAACTTTTATTTTAGTATTTTTATCATCAAATAAATAAACATCTAAATAATCATTAGAATTATTTGGATTTGGAACTGATACTAAAAAGTTATTTACTTTACTTGCCAAAATAGAAAAACTTAATGTTTCTAAAGCGGTTAATTCACCTTCTAAACGGTCATCTTTAAAAACAGCTATACCTAAGTTTTGAGCTTTTCTTTCTGATTGAATAGGGCTATTTCCAGCAATAATATTATTTATATCTTTATATTCATCATTTTGATCAGAAGACATTCCAGCTAAAAGAGCAAATGATTCACAAGTATTTGTAGACATTGAATAGAAAAAATCTCCAATTGTCGCATTAGTGGTATATCCTGTATATTTTCCAGAGTTTGGAAAAACTTCATAATACACAGTTATATGATCTTCAATTGTTGGGTTTAAATTTTCTAAGTAATATTGAGTATCGCTTTTTGAAACTATAATGTTTGTTGAAGGTCTAATTTGAACATTATTTATTAAAGTATATATATGTTGTGAAAGACCTTTTTCAGCAAGTTTTTCAGAAAATACTAATAGTTTACAATGAGAAAGCTTAAGTTCTTTTCCCATGTGTGCATTCATAAGATTAATTGCAGAATCAATCGAAGATGCTTCAACAGTATTTATAATAGGTTTGTATTTATCTGAACCACTACCACCAGATTCAGGAGTGTAATTAGAAGATTTAGAAAATTCAAAGGTTACTTTTAATTTATTTTCATCAGAGTCAGCGACATCAACGCCCATTGCTAAAACAAAATCTAGGTTATCTATACTATAGGATATATATGATTTAGAAAAACCTAAAGTCAACGATATAAGTAGCAAAATAATAAAAATGTTTTTAATTAGCTTAGAGTTAATAATAATCACCTACCTTTTTGTTTTACAAATTTTATATTTGCTAATAAAAGTAATAGTCCTGATAGAATAAATGTGATTCCAATTGTTAAAATTGGATACGCAGTTGTTTCTAAGAAAGAGGAAGAGGCATAATTTTTTGGCATTAAAGCAATTGCTAAAAATAGTAGGCCAAAGAAGGGAACTATAGGTTTTGAATCTTTTAAATTGGTAATTTTTTTGAAGATTTCAATACAATACATCATAGTAATACTTAAATAACAAGCAAAGATTATAAACCAAATTAGTAAGAAAATAGATTCTAGTCTTTGGAAAAAAGAACCAAATTCTATATATCTTGCAGCTGAAAATAAAGGCATGATTTCATCAATATTTACAAAATATGCAAACATAAAAAGAATAATTGAAACAGTCATTATAATATAAACAGCAGAAATAGAGATTGATATCAATGAAATCTTTTTAAATTTACTTGGATTTTTAAGTAAAGGTGGAAGAAAATATAAAAATACAATTCCACTAAATGCATATAAATTACCTATACCAGTTATAAAAGTATTTGTAAAACCATCTCCAAGAATTGGAAACATTCTGTCAGTAGAAAAATTTTTTAAATTACAAATAAATAAGAAAACCATACTAAGTAATACAATAGGCATTATAATAAAAGTAGTTTTAATATTAGATTTAAAATCTAAACTACAAACAATAATTATTGCAGCAATAAACATTGCAATTATAAAAGCAACTCTCGTATTTGGAAAATAGACAATTTTAATACTTTCACAAAAATTTCTAAGTAATATACTTCCTGAAAATGCTAAATAGGAAATAAACAAAATACCTAAAATATTTTTTAATGATTTTCCACCTAAGAATTCAGAAATATCAATTATATCTTTTCCTGGAAAAGACTTAAATAATTTATATACCAAATAAGAAAATAAAATTGCTAAAATTGATACATATATAATGTTTAAGATAACAGCAGATTTTTGTTCTTCTAATAAATTTTTTGGTAGTGAAAGTAAAGAGTGAGCAACAGCAACAACTAAAACAAGAGATATGGCTTCTTTTACATTAAATTTAGAACTTGTCATATTTTATCACTCCTTTTCATTCCATTTCATACTTATTCTTGCTTGAGCTTGTTCTTTTTTAGGTGCTACAAAAGTAGATCTATATTCACGTTTCCATATAGGCTTAAGGAAATATGAAGTGCTTTTTGTATCTGTATTTGGTGTAAATGGTGAAGTGAAAAATACACCAAATGATTGTAAATTGCATAGAACTGAAATGTAAACAAAAAGACCTAAGCTTATTCCTAAAAAACCAGAGATGTATCCTAAAATTATAAATAAGAATCTATAATATCTAAGATGGAAACCAAATGAAAAATCTGGTATAGCAAAAGAAGCGATACCTGTAATAGCAACAATTATAATTAAAATTGGGCTAACAATTCCTGCACTAACTGCTGCTTGACCAAGTACCAAAGCCCCAACAATACCAATAGTAGGACCTATAGGTGAAGGAACTCTAAGACCCGCCTCACGAATCAGTTCGAAAGAAATTTCCATTATCAATAATTCGAAGATTACAGGAAAAGGAACACTTTCTCTTGAAGCAAGAATTGAATATAATAATTCTGTTGGTAAAATTTCTTGATGAAAACTTGTTACAGCAACATATAGCCCTGGTAATAATAATGTTAAAAACATGGATATTAAACGCAAAGTTCTTAAAAAGTTTCCAAATCTATAATTTAAGTTTGTATCTTCAGGCGAACTCATAAAGTCAACTAAAGTTACAGGCATAACTAATGAATATGGAGATCCATTTATAAGTACAACAACTCTACCTTGTAAAAGATATTTTGTTGCTTTGTCAGGTCTTTCAGTAGCAAGAACTTCTGGGATACCTAATTCATTAGAATCAGTAATTAGTTGTTCTAATTCTCCAGAGGAAAGAAGAGAATCTATTTCCAAATTATTTAATCTAAATTTTACTTCAGAAACAAGATCGCCATTTGTAATATTTTGAATATAACAAACAGCACATTTTGTTTTAGTGACTTTCCCCACATCTATAGATTCGATTACTAAATCTTCATTATTTACAATTCTTCTGATTAAAGAAGTATTAGTTCTAATATTTTCAACAAAAGCCTCTTGAGGTCCCTTAATAATAATTTCATTATTTGGAGTATCAACACTTCTTTGTTTAAACCCCTTAACTTCGATATCGAAACATATAGGTAATGTATCAACAAAGAGTGCACAGTTTCCAGAATTTACACCAGAGAAAGCATCTTTAAATTCTTCAACTTTTTCAACACTGTTTTGAGGCATAAGGCAATTAAGCAAATATTCATCAACATTAAATTTTTTGATTTTTCTAACAGTTATATTCTTAGAAACAGCTTCAGAAACAATTTTATTTTGACCACCATCAAATAAATTATTTTTATTTCTCATCATAAGAGGTTCTAATATAAAATCATTCATTATCTTAGAATCTACCATACCATCTATATATAATAAGAAAGCACCATATTGTTTACCACGTACATTGATAGTGAATTCACGAATTATAATATCGCTATTTATCAAAGTATTGTACTTCATTTTTACATATTCTAAATTAACACTTAACGTAGGAAATATTTTTTTTATCTTTTCATATTTATCAATATCTTCTAATTTATTACTATTATCAGGTGTTTCATTTTCTGGCAATGAAAAAAAATTATCATCTTTAGGAATATATTTAAATAAGTTTTTAAATTCATTTTTTAAACTTCCCATAAAATCCTCCCATTTTGTCATAGTATTGGTAAATTTTCAAAAAATATACTAGTTTTTTATTTATATAAATGATATAATAATAAGTAGTGATATAATAGGAGAAAGTTATGAAAAATTTATTTACAAAAATATTATCTATAATAGTGTCTTTACTTATGGCAATAATATTTGTTTTATTTTTTGTTTTAGGTTTTAATGAGTTAAAAAAAGATGAAGAAGTAGGAGCAGAAGTAACAAATGAATCACAAGAATTTGTTTCTAAATTTTCATCAACTAGTAAAGATACTGTTGAAGATATTGAAACACCAAAAGTTTTGGTTCAAGAAGTGAGTTCAAGTGATATAGAAAGACAAATAGATTATGAATCAGTAGAAGTTGATAAATTTTTGTATAATCAATTAGATGAAGATGAAAAATACATATATAAAGCTTTTGAAAAAAATAAAGAAGAGATGAAAACTGGAACTGCAACAGTTGAACTCGGAGATTATTTTAATGATATACTAAAGAGAAATGATGGAGATACAGAGATACTAAGAAAAGTTTATCAATCAGCAGTAGAAGCATATACATATGATAATCCAGATGTTTTTTACTTAGATCCAAATAAAATGTATTTAACAGTTGGAACTAAAACTAATCAAACAACAGGAGAGAAAAATTATGAAGTATATGTTGATATAGGTGAGGGAAGTAGTTATCTTATAGATGAATTTAGTTCAAGAGAACAAGTAAATAATGCTTTAGCACAAGTAGAAGAAATGAAAAATCAACTTGTTAGCAAAAGAACAGGAAATACATATCAAGATATAAAAATGGTACATGATTATTTAGTTGATACTATAGAATATGATCAAACATTATCAAAGGAAAATATATATAATATATATGGAGCATTAATAAATAAAGTATGTGTTTGTGAAGGATATGCAAGGTCTTTTAAATACATTCTTGAAGCTATGAATATTCCTTGTGTTATAGTTGTTGGTACAGGAACAAATTCAAAAGGTCAAACAGAAAGACATGCATGGAATTATGTTCAATGTGATGGAAAATGGTATGCTGTTGATGTGACGTGGGATGATCCAGTAGTTAGAAACGGAGGACAAGTAAGGAATGAAGATAAAGTAAAATACTTTATGAAAAGTTCACAAGAATTTAATGCGGCTCACTCTCCAAGTAATCAATTTACAACTGGTGGAAAATCATTTAAATATCCAGACGTATAAAAAATGTACTACTAAAAACACTAATGGTGATAAAAAATATATGAACAATAAAAAACAATTTACATTTATTTATCCTTTAGAAACAAAATAATAGATATAATAAGATAAAAGGTTTCTTAAAAAAGAAACCTTTTTGTTATAGAATAATACAAATCAAGCCTCCACTACCTTCATTAACAATACGTTCTAATGTTTCTTGAAGCTTTAGTTGAGCATCTTCTGGCATTTTAGATAATTTTGTTTGTAGACCTTCATTAACCAAAGAATGCAAACTCTTTCCAAAGATATTAGATTCCCATATTTTTTTAGGGTCAGATTCAAATTCGGAAAGTAGATAATTAACGAGTTCTTCTGATTGTTTTTCAGATCCAACAATAGGAGAAACCTCAGTTTCTATATTAGCTCTTATTAAATGTAAAGAAGGAGCTGTTGCCTTTAATTTAACACCAAATCTTGAACCTTGTTTTACAATTTCTGGTTCATCTAAAATAAGTTCATCAATTGAAGGAGTAACAATTCCATATCCTTTTCTATTAACATCTTCTAAAGCACATGCAACTTTATCATATTCACGTTTTGTTTTAGAAAGGTTAGTGACGATAGTAAACAAATCACATTCATCATTTATATCAATGTTTGCAATTTCTGATAAGGTTTTATAAAATAAATCTTCTTTTAATTCAATTGAAACACTAACATTTCCACTACCTAACTCAATATTGTTAATTTTTGTTTGATTAATTACTTCTGTATTTTGAATAGAATTGATACAATCAGGAATTTCTTTTAATACAGAAACATTAGAAAAGGTATTTGATATTTCAGTAAATAATTCTTTTTTTAAAGGATGGTTAAAATCTAAACCGTCAATCCACTTTGGAAAGTTAATTCCTATTTGTTCTATCGGAAATTCATATAATATTTTAGAAAAGATATCATTGATACCTTCAATAGTTAAATTTTCACAATTTGTTGGGATAACACTTGTGTTATATTTTTTACTTAAATTAACAGCAAGTTCTTGAGTATAATCTGAATTTGGAGTACTAGAGTTTAGTAGAACTATAAATGGTTTGTTTAGACTCTTTAATTCAGAAACAACTCTTTGCTCAGCTTGAATATAATCTTCCCTTGGTATTTCAGAAAAACTTCCATCTGTTGTTACTAATATTCCAATAGTTGAATGTTCTTGAATAACTTTCTTTGTACCAATTTCTGCAGCCTGTTCGAAGGGAATTTCTTCATCAAACCAAGGAGTTTTTATCATTCTAGGAACATTATCTTCCATATATCCAATTGCATTATCTACTAGATATCCAACACAATCAACTAATCTGGCTTTAAATTTTAAATTATTATCAAGTGAAACCTGAACAGCTTCATTTGGTACAAATTTAGGTTCAGCAGTCATAATTGTTTTTCCACCAGCACTTTGTGGTAATTCATCTTTTGCTCTTTCTTTTTTATATTCATCATCAATATTAGGAATAACTAACAAATCCATAAAATTCTTGATAAAAGTAGATTTTCCAGTTCTTACAGGACCTACAACACCAACATAAATATCACCATTTGTTCTTCTTGATATATCTTGATATAGATTTATATTTTCCATCTATATACCTCCTTCAAAATGTTTGTACTATATTACTTTATTTAATTTATATGGTTTAGAAATATAAAATATTACAAGTTATTGATAAAATAAAAAAAATATGATATTATATCAATATTAAGTACAAATACATATTATATATAGAAGCCAAAAAGGAAGGAATGAATTGCAGTGGGAGATAAGAAAGATATAAAGACACTTTTAAAGACATATAATCAAGAACACATTGTGAAATTTCTTGAAAACTTAGACGGAACAAAAAAAGATATATTAGAAAAACAAATAGAAAAAATAGATTTTGACCAATTATCAGAATTATATGAAAATACAAAAAAAGAAATAGAAATAAAAGAAAACAAAATAGAAGCAATTAAGTACCTTGATAAAGATAAATTAGGATATAATGAAAAAAACAGATATGATAAGATTGGTGAAGAAATAATAAAGAATGGAAAATATGCAGTAGTTACAATGGCAGGAGGACAGGGAACGAGATTAGGTCATGAAGGACCAAAAGGAACATTTAAATTAGATGTATATGGAAAAGGAAAATACATATTTGAAATACTAACAGAAAATCTAAAAGAAGCAAATAAAAAATATAATACAATAATTCCTTGGTATATAATGACAAGTAAAGAAAATCATGAAGCAACTAAGGAGTTTTTAGAAAAAAATAATTATTTTGGATATGACAAAGACAATGTAATATTATTTATGCAAAGTGAATTACCATTACTTGATTTAGAAGGAAAACTTTTAATGGGAAAAGACATGAAAATTAAAGAAGCTTCTGATGGTAATGGTGGAGTCTTTTCTTCATTGCGCTCTAGTGGAGCTTTAGCAGATATGAAAGAAAGAGGTATAAAATGGGTATTTATTGGTGGAGTTGATAATGTTCTTGCAAAACTTGCAGATACAACTTTAATTGGTGTAACAATAGATCAAGGATTACAGTTGGGGTCTAAATCGGTTGTAAAAGCAAATCCACATGAAAGAGTTGGAGTTTTTTGTAAGATGAATGGACATCCAAAAGTAATAGAATATTCAGAATTACCTGAAAAAATGGCAGAAGAAATAGATGCAGATGGTGAATTAAAGTTTGGAGAGTCAAATATTTTATGTCATTTATTTAGTATTGAAGCAGTAGAAAAAACAAGTAAAGAAGTTTTAATATATCATACAGCAGTTAAAAAGAATTCATATATAAATGAAAAGGGAAAAGAAATAATTCCAAAAGAAGCAAATACATATAAATTTGAAGCATTCATATTTGATGCATTTGATTTATTTGATAATATGGCTGTATTAAGAGTAAAAAGAGAAGAAGAGTTTGCTCCTGTAAAAAATAAAGAAGGTGCAGATAGCCCAAAAACAGCTAAAGAATTATATGAAAAATTTTGGCAAAAAAGAAAAGCAACAGTATAAAAAGGAGGAAATATATTGAAAACAAATTACCAATATTATTTTAAAAATTATAAAGATAATGAAATTTTCCAAAAATTATTACCAGGAGTAAAGAATGTATGGGAAATAAGAGATAATGCGAAGAAATATTTAAAGGAAGAAATTGAAGATAAACAAGTTAAAGAAAATCATGCTGAGATGATTGGTGAATCAATAACTTTAATTGGAACATATTATATAGGTAAAGGAACCAAAATATATGGAAATGTTACTATAGAAGGACCTGTATATATTGGAGAAAATGTTGAAATAAAGCCAGGAGCGTACATAAGACCAGGAACAATTATATCTGATAATTGTTCAGTTGGGTTTAATTCAGAAGTTAAAGCAGCTGTACTTCAAAAAGGAGTTAAAATAGCGAGTTTAGCATTTGTAGGAGATAGTATACTAGGAAAAAGTGCAAGAATTGGTTCAGGTGTAATAACTGCAAATAGAAAATTTGATCAAAGTAATATTAGAGATACTGAATCTGATTTTTTCGGATTAGTAATAGGAGATAACTCTAGAATAGGAGCAAATTCAGCTTCATTGCCAGGAACTTTTATAGGTCCATATAGTTGGATATTCCCATTAACACAAGTTCGTGGATTTATACCAGAGCTAAAAAAAGTTTCAAATAAACCAGAATTATATATGACTGAAAATATAAAAACAGAATTAAAAAGTTAAAAATAAAAAATTAAAGGTTGTTAAGTTTACTTTAAGATAAGTAAATTTAGCAACCTCTTTTTGTTAGTTTAAGCTACATTTGTTGATTTCCAGGAATGAAATAATCAACAACACCATATATTAGAGCACCAATAATTGCTGCCATCCATGATATAGTATAACCAGCTACAAAGAATTGAGTTACATATAGAATTATTGCAGCTAGTGCAAAACCAACAAAACCTTTTCCAAATGGACTAGCATGAATTCCTGTAAATTTTACAATTAAATAATCCATAACAGTTAATACTACTGCTGCTATTATTAAAGACCATATATTGTTAATTGAAAATCCAGGAGTAAAGAATGCAGTTATTGCTAAAACAACAGCTGCTGCCACTAGTCTACCAATTATTTGCCATGCAGTAGATGTACCACTACTACTAGTACTTTGACTATCTGACATTTTTCCAACCTCCTTATATTTCTATTTAAAATTGTTTTCCATCAATAAAAATGAAAATTTAAAGGTTATAAAAATAGTATTCACAAATTAAAAAAAATTATTCAAAAAAATTTGCATAAAAATTATAACAAATGTAAATATTAAGAAATAAAAAAATAAATGAAAAGGAGAAAGTAAAATGCTTATTACTTTTTTTAGATCAATAATTTTATATATTATTGTTTTAATAGTTATGAGAATGATGGGAAAAAGAGAAATTGGACAATTACAACCATTTGAATTAGCAATAGCAATAATGATTGCAGACTTAGCATCAATACCAATGACAGAAGTTGGCATACCAATAACGCAGGGAATTATACCAATACTTGGTTTACTTATTATGCATCTTTTAATATCAGTTATAAATATTAAAAGTACAAAAGCAAGAGAAATAATTTGTGGAAAACCTAAAATTTTAATTGCAAAAGGAAAAATTGATGAAAAAGCTTTGAGAAAAGAAAGATTTACAATAAACGAATTAGAGGAAAGATTAAGAAGTAAAGATATTCATACATTAGGAGATGTAGAATATGCAATACTTGAAACAAGTGGTGAAGTTACAGTAATTCAAAAACCAGGAAAAAGGACAGTTACAACAGAGGATATGAATATAGAAGCAGATTATGAAGGAATAGCTTATGACTTAGTTGTTGATGGAAGAATTATGTATAAGAATTTAGAAAAAATAGGAAAAAATTATGTATGGTTAGAAAAAGAAGTAAATAAATTTGGATACAAGCCAGAAGAAGCTCTTATAGTAACAATTGATGGTAAAGGTCAATTCTTCTGCCAAAAGAAGGAGGGATAACATGCTAAAAGAAACAGTTATATGTGTTATTTCAGTTATAATTATTATTTTAGGAAATAATATTACTAATTCATATGCAAACGATTCAATGAATTATATATCATCTGAATTAGGAGATTTAAGAAAAATTGTACTAGAAGATAATGATAGTAATGAAAAATCAAAAAATAAAATAGATGAAATTTTTAATCAATGGTATCAAATATATAATAAATTAGCATACTTTATAGAACATGATGAATTAGAAAAAGTTCAGGATAATTTAACTCAAATTAAGAGCAATATTGAAATGGAAGAAAAACAAGAGACTATAGTAACATTAGATTCAACAGTATTTATCTTAAAACATATAGAAGAGAAGCTAGATCTTAAACTAGAAAATATTTTTTAACTTGATTTTAGGACTAAAATGTAGTATAGTATACGGTATAAAAAACAAGGAAAGAAGGGATATTTATGGACAAATTCAAAGAAGAAATTGCTAAAAAAATTGTACAAGTAATTGAGCTAGATGAAAAAGAAATTGAGAGCTATATAGAAAGACCTAAAGAAAGTTCAAATGGAGATTATGCATTTCCTTGTTTCAGGCTTGCTAAAGAGTTGAAAAAAGCGCCACCAATGATAGCAAAAGACATATCAGAAAATATACAAATAGAAGGAACAGATATAAAAAAAGTTGAAGTTGTTGGAGGATATTTAAATTTCTTTATAGACAAGGGAGAATTTGCAAAACAAGTATTAGCAAATTTTTCAAATCAAGGTGAATATGGAAGTTCACAAAAAGGAAAAGGTAAAAATGTTGTAATAGATTATTCTGCACCAAATATCGCAAAGCCATTTCACATTGGACATTTACGTACAACAGTAATAGGAGGAGCACTATACAATATATACAAATATTTAGGATATAATACTATTGGAATAAATTATTTAGGTGATTATGGAACTCAGTTTGGAAAACTAATTGAAGGATATAAATTATGGGGAGAAGAATACAACTTAGATGAAAACCCTATAAGCGAACTTATGAAAATATACATTAGAATAAATAATTTGTGTAAAGAAGATGAACAAGTATTAGAAAGATGTAGAGAAAACTTTAAAAAACTAGAACAAGGTGATAAATACTGTGTTGATTTATGGGAAAAATTTAGAGAATTAAGTATTAAAGAATTCAAAAAGATTTATGACTTATTAGGTAGTAAATTTGATTCATGGGATGGAGAATCTTTTATTGCAACTAAAGCTGACGAAATTCCAAAAATACTTGAAAAAGCAGGAAAATTACAAGATTCAAATGGAGCGAAAATAGTAGATTTGGAAGATGAAGGAATAGATACTCCATGTATGATTCAAAAATCAAATGGATCTACAATTTATGCAACCAGAGATTTAGCAGCTATACTTTATCGTGCAAGAACATATGATTTTGATAAATGTCTTTATGTTGTTGCTTATGAGCAAAACTTACATTTTAAGCAAATTTTTACAGTAGCAAAATATTTAGGTCTAGATGAAAAATATGTAAAAGGACTAGAACATGTTGCTTTTGGTATGGTATCATTGCCAACAGGAAAAATGTCTACACGATCTGGAAATATTGTAAAGATAGAAGACTTATTAAATGAAGCAATACAAAGAGCTGGAGAAACAATAAATAAGAAAAATCCTAATTTAGAAAATAAAGAAGAAATAGCTAAAAAAGTTGGAATAGGAGCAGTAATATTCAATAACCTTTCATCAAGTAGAGTAAAAGATATAATATTTGATTGGGATACAGCATTAAACTTCCAAGGAGAAACAGGACCATATATACAATATACTTATGTACGTACACAAAGTGTTATGAACAAGCTAGATACAATACCAGAGATAGCTGAAATAAACTTTGAAAAATTAGAAGATGATTATTCACAAGAAATATTAAAGTTAATATATAGATTTGATGAAACACTAGAACAAGTTACACAAAAAGAAGAACCAGCCATTCTTACAAGATATTTATTGGATTTAGCAAAAGCATTTAGTAGTTTTTATAATGAAAACAAAATCATAGGGGAAGAAGAAGAAACACAAAATGCAAGAGTATACTTAACTCGAGCTGTGGGAGAAGTATTAAAAATAGGTGCTAAATTATTAGGAATAGAAATGCCAGAAAAAATGTAAAAATTTACCAAAAAGTAAAATTTAAAAATATAACGAGAAAATATAAAAAAACAAAAGAAAAAATAAGAAAAATTAAAGATTTAGAACTTGAAAAGCATAGATAAATATGTTAATATTCTAACATAATTTATCTATGTTTTTTAATAGATAATGATTTATTCAAAAAAATTTTATTCAATAAATATTTATATTCAAAAATTTTTAAGATTCTAATATTATACAAATAATAAAAAGTATAAATTAAATTCAAAAAGGAGGAATAAAAATGACGATTGATGATTTAGCAATAAAAATAGATAAGATAGATAATAAAATAGACATATTGGATAATAAGATAGATGAAAAAACGGACATCTTGGACAAAAAGATAGATAACAAAACAGATATATTGGATAAAAAAATAGATATGTTGGATAATAAGATAGACGAAAAAACAGACATGCTGGACAAGAAAATAGATAGAAAAACAGATATGTTGGATAAAAAAATAGAAATATTGGATAATAAGATAGATGAAAAAACAGATATGTTGGATAAGAAAATAGATAACAAAACGGATAAATTGAGCAAGAAAATAAATAGTTCTCATACAAGTTTGACAGAAAAAATGGATGGTCTAGAAAAAGAATTGAAAGGATCAATAGAAAGAATAGAACATAATACAGCCTTGATATTAAACGAGCAAACAAAAATGAGAAAAGTACTAGATAAACATAGCAAAAGATTTGAAAAATTAGAAGCAAAATTAGATGAACACATAAAAGAAGATATGTTATATTAAAAAGAGTGAAATTAAAAACTAAATCTTGTTAATAAAAAGAATAGAATAAATATAATTTGAGTAAGAACATAGATAAATTATAAAACAATAATTAATAAAAAAGTACATAAAATTACAAAAGAAGAACTACTAACACAATTAGATTAAATATAAGGGGGCTATTTGAATGAATAAAATTCTATTAAACACCATAAGAGTAATTTTGATAACTATAATAATCTTAATATGCAATATTATTTTTGGATTTTCAAATCAAGATGGAACACAATCAAAAGGTGTTAGTGGAAAAGTAGCAAGAATACTTATTGAAATACAACCAAGATATAAAGAAATTGATGAAATAAAAAAAGAAGAACTAATTGAAAAATACCAAAAATTTGTAAGAAAAGGAGCTCACTTCTCTATATATGCAGTATTGGGTATGTCAATAACAGGACTTATGTGTACATATAAACTAACAAATAAAAAAAGAATATATATAAGTTTAATTTTTGGAATTATATATGCTTGTTCAGATGAAATACATCAAATTTTTATAGAAGGAAGATCTGCTCAAGTAACAGATGTGTTAATTGATACCTTAGGAATAATATTTGGTATAATCATAGTTATAGGGACACAAATTATTAT
>CANQQC010000015.1 GCA_947625925.1 uncultured Clostridia bacterium
AGAAATAGAAGATAGATTCTATCAAGAATTAGAATTTGGAACAGCAGGTTTAAGAGGTGTTTTAGGAGCGGGAACAAACAGAATGAACAAATATACAGTTGGTAAAGCTACACAAGGTTTAGCAAACTATATTATAGAACAAGGAACTCAAGATAAAGGAGTTGTAATCAGTTATGATTCAAGAAGAAAATCTGACGAATTTAGTAAACAAACAGCTTTAATATTAAACGCAAATGGAATAAAAACATTTCTGTTTGAAAAACTAAGACCAGTTCCTGAGTTATCATATTCAGTAAGAGAGTTGGGATGCACAGCAGGAATAATGATTACAGCAAGTCACAATCCGCCAAAATATAATGGATATAAGGTATATTGGGATGATGGTTCACAAATAGTTTCACCAAGAGATAAAGATATTATAGGTAAAGTAAAAGCTGTAAAAGATTATGGAGAAATAAAGACAATATCTGAAGAAGAAGCTAAACAAAAAGGTTTATTTAATGTTGTTGGAAAAGAAATGGATGATAAATATATTGATGTATTAAAGAAATCAATAATAAATCCAGAAGTAATGAAACAAGAGGGAAAAAAATTAAAAGTTGTATATACTCCATTACATGGAACAGGAAATCAAATTGCTGAAAGACTTCTAAAGGAATTAGGAATGGAAAATATATATGTTGTTCCAGAACAAAAAGATCCAGATGGAGAATTTCCAACAGTTGATTATCCAAACCCAGAAGATAAAAAAGCTTTTAAGTTGGCTTTAGAATTAGCAAAAAAAGTAGATGCAGATGTTGTTCTTGCTACAGATCCAGATGCAGATAGATTAGGAATATTTGCTAAAGATTCTGTAACTGGAGAATATATGGATTATACAGGAAATATGTCAGCTTTATTGATTGCTGAATATAGAATATCTCAAATGAAAGCAAAAGGAATATTGCCAACAGATGGAATGGTAATAACAACAATTGTTTCATCAAATCTAACAAGAGCTATATGCCAAGAATATGGATTAGAATGTATAGAAGTTTTAACAGGATTTAAAAATATTGGAGCAGTAATGAAAAAAGCAGAAGAAAATAAAGACAAAACTTATGTATTTGGATTTGAGGAAAGCTATGGTTGTTTAATTGGAGATTATGCAAGAGATAAAGATGGAATAGCAGCAGTAATGGCTCTATGTGAAGCAGCTTGTTATTATAGTTCACAAGGTAAAACTCTTTGGGATGCTATGAATGATATATACAAAAAATATGGATATTATATTGAAACACAAGTAGCTATAGTAAAAGAAGGAGCATCAGGAGCACAAGAAATTAAAAACATGATGACAAAGATGAGAAATACTCAAGTAAATCAAATAGGTGACTACAAAGTATTAGAATTTAAAGATGTTGATTTAGATATAGATAGAGATATGATTACAGGAGAAACAAAGTCAACAGGACTTCCAAAATCAAATGTTTTATATTATGAATTAGAAAACAATTCATGGTGTTGTATACGTCCATCTGGAACAGAACCTAAAATAAAACTATATATGGGTATTAAAGGTTCAACAAGAGAAGATGCTGAAGAAAAAATTGAAAAACTAAGAAATGCAATGGTTGAAATTGTAGAAAAATAATAAAAAAAGCTATGATAATTATTTATCATAGCTTTTCTTGTGTTTTCCAGCCATCTATATTTCTTAGTATTGCTCCGAATAAGTTAGCTTTTACCATTGGAATAGATTTAGATAGTTTGAAAATCATTTGTTTCATATCTTCTCTTTTTGAATAGCCATCCATTGGACAAGCTTTAGGCATAACAGTAAGATTTTGTTTTCTTATAAAACGTCTTGTATCTTTTTCAGTAGCAAAGACAAGAGGGCGTATTAAAGTTATACCAGAACGATCCATATAACTAACAGGTTTGAATGTTCCAATATTTCCAGCATATAATAAATTAAGTAAAAAAGTTTCTAAAACATCATCTTTATTGTGACCTAAGGCTATTTTATTACAACCTTCTCTAACTGCAATAGAGTTAATAATACCCCTACGTAGATTGGCGCATAAAGAACAGGGATTTTTTTCTTTACGTATATCAAAAACAATTTCTTGAGCATGGCTATCCTCAATAAATAAAGGAACTTCAACATCATCACAAATTGACTGCAATAAGTTACAGTCAAAAAATTTAAAACCTGGATTTATACTAATTGCAATTATATCAAAATGTTTAGGATAAAATCTTTGCAAAGCTTTAAAAGCATATAGCATAGTAATAGAATCTTTACCTCCTGATAAACAAATTGCAATTTTATCATTTTCTTCTATCATATTATATCGTTCAATAGCTTTTCGCATTTGACTTAAAATTTTTTGCATAAATATCACCTTAATTATTATATCAACTTTAATAAATAAATTCAAATTGACAAAAGACTAAAAATAATGTAATATTAAGCTAATATGTTCCTATAGTTCAACGGGATAGAGCAGTCGCCTCCTAAGCGACCGATGGGGGTTCGAGTCCCTCTAGGAACGCCAAAAATGTATTAGGAGAACAAATGGAAGAGAAATTCATGAAAGAGGCTCTAAAAGAAGCGAAAAAAGCAGCAGATAAATTAGAAGTTCCAGTAGGTTGCGTTATTGTAAAAAACGGGAAGATCATTGCAAGAGCTCATAACCAAAAAGAAACAAAATTTGATACAACTAAACATGCAGAGATACTTGCAATTCAAAAAGCAAGTAGAAAACTAGAGTCTTGGAGATTGTTAAATTGTGAAATGTATAGCACATTAGAGCCTTGTTCAATGTGTGCAGGTGCAATTATCAATTCAAGAATAAAGAAGATATATATTGGTACGATGGATAAAAAAACAGGAGCTGCTGGTTCTGTTTTAAATTTGTTTGATGATTATACTTTTAATCATAAAGTTGAAGTAGAAACAGGGATTATGAAAGAAGAATGTGAAAATATTTTAAAAGAGTTTTTTAAAAAATTAAGAAATATAAAGAAGAATTCTTAAAAGGAGAATAAATGAAAGAATTTAGAAGATGGTTAAGAGGTTTAGTAAAAACAAAAATTTTTCATATTATAATCATTCTAGCAATAATAATCTTTTTGATATTTATTGCATATATAAATATTGTAAAATATGATACAGAAGGGGAAAAACAGATGCCGTTTGAGGTATCAAAAATAAGTGTAATAAGTTCTGTTGAGGGAGAGAACATTGAAGGAGAAAATCCTCAACAAGTAAGATGGAATATGAATATTAGTCAGAACAATGACTTCTATATTTATATTGAAAAGAACGATAAATATAATGGTAGACAAGAAGAAGCTATTAGTTCAGTAGAAATAGACAATTTTGAAATAAACAAGGAAAAAAATGTAGGAGAAAACAAAATTTATAAACCTGATGAAACATCAGAGAAAGAAATTTTTAAAAATGAAGAAAAAAACGAAGCAGATAAAATTGAATATATAGGAGCAGCTCAGTCAAAAGTTAAAAATATGCAAATGTCTAATCAGGGAGATTTAATATATTTTAGATATACAAATAAAGATATAACAAAGTATCAAACTAATGATGAAGAATTAAATCATAGTGAATTATTAAAGAAAGCTAAAGTAAAAGAAGAAGATTTAAAAACTACAATTAAATTTGATTTGAAAATCAATTTGATTTCAGGAAAATCATTTAAAACATCAGTTGAAACGCAAGTACCTATAGAAGGAATAGTAGATAGTGGAAGATCATCAAGTGAAATAAATGATGTAAATAAGTTGATTTTTAAGAGAAATTGATATATAATACTAAAAGTGTAAGTTTGATTTTTCTATGGAGAGTAAAACCAATAGAGAACTATGAATCTTGTCAGGTCCGGAAGGAAGCAGCAATAAGTAGAACCCCTCTATGTGGAGTTTACTTTCCATAGAGGAATCAAACTTATATATTATAATGAGTGTAGGATGTGAAAATATGGGATACACAGCACTTTATAGAACGTTTAGACCTAAAACATTTTCAGAAATGGTAGGTCAGGAACATATAACGAAGACATTAAAAAATCAAATATTAGCAAATAGAGTTGGTCATGCATACTTATTAAATGGAAGTAGAGGTACAGGAAAAACATCAACAGCTAAAATATTAGCAAGAGCAATAAACTGTTTAAATCCTAAGGATGGTGAACCATGTAATGAATGTGAAATATGTAAAGGTGCAATCAATGGTTCTCTAACAGATATTGTAGAAATGGATGCGGCTTCTAATAATAGTGTTGAAGATATAAGAGCTATTAGAGAAGAAGTGAATTTTTTGCCAACGAAAGCAAAATATAGGGTATATATAATAGATGAAGTTCATATGTTATCTACAGGTGCATTTAATGCTTTGTTAAAAACACTAGAAGAGCCACCAGAACATGTGAAATTTATATTAGCAACAACAGAACCACAAAAATTACCTGCAACAATTTTATCAAGATGTCAAAGATTTGATTTTAAAAAAATACCAAATAAAGATATTATAAAAAGGTTAAAAATTGTATGTAATGAAAGTAATATAGAATATTCTGAAGATGCACTAAATATTATTGCTGTCCTTTCCGAAGGTGCAATGAGAGATGCTTTATCAATATTAGAAAGATGTGTACAAGATGGAGAAAATAAAATTGATAGTGATAAGATTAAAGAGTTAGTAGGAATACCAAAAACTACGCATATACATGCAATTACAAAAGCTATATTAGAATATAATGTAGAACAAGCATTGGAAACAACAAACCAAGTGCTGGAAGAAGGAAAAGATTTAAACAATTTTATTTGGGAGATAATTAAATATAATAAAGATGTATTAGTATATAAAACTTCAGACAAATTAGAAATATATAACGAGGAAGAAAAAAAAGAAATTAAAGAAATTGCGTCAAACATTTCTAAAGAAAAGTTAGTTAATGTAATATATCAGTTATCAGAATTAGAAAGAGATTTAAAGAATTCAACACAGAAAATAATTATGTTTCAAGCAGGAATGATTAGATTATGTAATGAAAATGAAGCAAAGACAAAAAGTTTAGAAGAAAGAGTAGAAAATATTGAAAGATATTTAAAAAGAGGTAAAAATATTACTCAAAACAATATTGTGACAAGAGAAAGTAAACAAAGTGTAACAGTAAAAACATCATCTATTGATAATGAAAATCAAAACAAAGAAATAAAAAGGAAGCAAACAACAAGAAAAATACCAAATGCTACTGCAGAAGACTTTTGGCCAAAAGTAATAAATGAACTAAGAGAAAGTGGAAAGATGGTATTAAGTTCTAACTTAGAAGGAACAAAAGCAAAAGAAATAAATGATATGACAGTTGGAGTGTATTTTTCTAAACCAATAAATCCTTTTGTAAAAGATATAATTGAAAAACAAGAAAATAAAAAGGCAATATCAGATTTAGTTTCAATTTCTTTAGGAAAAACAATGAATATAAAATATATAACAAATGAAAGTGCTCAAAATACAACTAAAGATTTAGATATTCAGCAAATAGCTGAAGGAAATGATATACCTTTTAATATAATAAATTAGAAAAAGGAGGAAAAGAAATGTCAAGAAGAGGAGGTTTTCCAGGGGGAGGTTTCCCTGGAGGAATGAATATAGGAAATTTAATGAAAGAAGCTAAAAAGATGCAAGCAGAGATGGAACAATCTCAAACAGAGCTTGTAAGCAAAGAGTTTAATGCAACTGCAGGTGGAGGAGCAATAAAAGTAACTGTTTCTGGAGAAAAGAAAATTAAAGACATAAAAATAGATAAAGATGTTGTTGATCCAGATGATGTTGAAATGCTACAAGATTTAATTTTAACATGTATAAATGATGCTATGAAACAAGTGGATGAAGAACAAGCTAGACAAATGGGAAAATTTAATATACCAGGCTTAATGTAAAAGGAAGAGGTAATATGTCATATTATTCACCATCAATTGAAAAGTTAATAGAAAGTTTTGAAAGGTTACCTAGTATTGGAAACAAAACAGCAGCTAGGTTAGCTTTTCATATCTTAAATTCTTCTGAAGAAGAAACAAATGAATTTATACAATCAATTATAAATGCTAAGAAAAATTTAAAATATTGTAGTAAATGTTATAATATAACTGATACAGATCCATGTCCAATTTGTTCAAATTCAAAAAGAGATTCATCTTCGATATGTGTTGTTGAGGATGTAAGAGACGTAATTGCTATGGAAAAGACACATGAATTCAAAGGAGTGTATCATGTTTTACATGGTTCAATATCTCCAATGAATGGTGTTGGTCCAGATGATATAAAAATTAAAGAACTATTAGCAAGACTTATGGAAGGTAAAGTAAAGGAAGTTATCCTTGCAACAAATCCAAGAGTTGAAGGAGAAGCAACAGCAATGTATCTTTCTAAATTGATAAAACCATTAGGAGTTAAAGTAACTAGAATTGCACATGGAATACCTGTAGGAGGAGATTTAGAATATACTGATGAAATAACTCTTACTAAAGCATTAGAAGGAAGAAGAGAAATATAAAATATCATATAAGAAACTTAAAAATTATGAATAAAAAAGAAGAAATCTAATTTTTAGATTTCTTCTTTTTTATTTAATAATATTTCACAAATTTCTTTTGTTGAAGTCTTATGAGCTAATGCATATGTGTATTTTTTCATATCTTCTAATCTTGAAGGTGTTGATAATAAGTTTTCTACAATTTCATCTACATTAGAAGATTTTCTTATCCATACAGCAATGCCTTTATTTTCTAAAAACTCAGCATTTTCTTCTTCTTGTCCTGGGATTGGATTTATAACTATCATAGGTAAAGCAGAAGCTAGACTTTCAGAAGTTGTTAATCCACCAGGTTTTGTCACTACAACATTAGAAATACTCATAAGTTCAGGTACATGGTTTGTATAAGATAATACTTTAACGTTTTTTTGTTTTTTATACTTATTTACTATTTCTTCAAATTGCTCTTTCATTGTTTTGTTTTTACCAGAGATTGCTATGATTTGTACATCACCATCATATTTAACAAAGCTTTCAAAAATTGAAATAGTTTTAGATTTACCTAAACCAAATTCACCACCACCAAAGAATAATACATTTAATTTATTATCTTCTAGTTCATATTTTTTAAGAATTTTTGTACGATTATATTCTTTTAAAAATTTAGAAGATATAGGTATACCTGTAATATGGACTTTTGAATCATCAATACCTTTATTGATAATGTATTTTTTCATTTTTTCATTTGCAACAAAGAAATAATCAGTTTGTTCTGAACCTACGAGCCATTGATCATGTGGGGCAAAGTCAGTTAAAATTGTTGCTATCTTACTATTTATTTTTCCTTTTCTTTTTAAATAAGCACACATTTGGCTACCAAATGGATGTGTTGAAATAATTAAATCTGGTTTTTCTTCTCTTAATAACCTTAGCAATTTAATAGCTAAAATTTGATTTGATCTTGAAGATATATGAGCTAAAGGGCCTTTTTGAGAGTCTGAATAAATTCTTCCCCAAGCCCAAGGGACCTTTTTTGCCATTTCTCTATAAGCAGCGGTTGTAACAGTTTCTATTGTTTTATTAACATATTTTACACAATCAATAAGTTTTGTTTCAATATTATCTTTTGTATAATTTTTTTTAATATATTCTTCTATAGATTTGGCTGCTGAAAGATGACCCCCTCCGTAAGAAGCATAAAATATTAAGATTTTCATATTAACTCCTTTAAATATTTTTATATCAATATTTTACCACAAAAATAAGAAAATATGGAATAATTTTATAAAAAAAAGAGAAAATATATAAAAATACTAATATTTATAACTTGGAGGTGATGTATTGAAGAAAATATTATTTTGTATTTTAGGAGCTTTTTTTGTGTTTTTAACAATAAATTTTTTAGTTAACTCTAAAACAAATACTACTTATGCAGTTAATAATGAAAGTAAAAATGATATACAGTTAATAGCAAGAGCGATAAATGGAGAGGCAAGAGGAGAACCATATGAAGGTCAAGTTGCAGTTGGAGCAGTTATTTTAAATAGAGTAGAAAATCCACAATTTCCAAACAGTATATCAGGAGTTATATATCAAACAGGAGCTTTTACAGCTGTTGCAGATGGACAAATAAATTCACCAATTCCTGAAGGATCTACTGTATATAAAGCAGCGCAAGATGCTGTTAATGGATGGGATCCTACTGGTGGTTGTATATATTATTTTAATCCAGCAACAGCAACAAGTAAATGGATATGGTCTAGACCTTTGGTAAAAACAATAGGAAAGCACAGATTCTGTAAATAAAATTAAGAAAGAAGGAAAGATATGAAAGAAAAATTAAAAAAAGGATATATGATGAGTAGCATAGCTGTTTTGATAGTTATAATAATTGGTTTAGCTATAATAATGTATAATAAAAATAAAGAATATAGACAAACCTCAGAAAATTCATACAATTTAGCTTTTTATCAATTAACAGATTATGTACAAAATGTGGAAACTTATCTAGCAAAATCACTTATTTCTACAACTCCAGAGCATGGAGCAGAGACTTTAACTAATTTGTGGAGAGAAGCAAATCTTGCTCAAACATATTTATCTATGTTACCAGTAGAGAGTCAAGAACTTGAAAATACTGAAAAGTTTTTAAATCAAGTAAGTGATTATAGTTATTCCTTATCTAGAAAAAACATATACAATGAAAGTTTGTCTGATGATGATTTAAAAAATTTAAAAGATTTACATCAATATAGTCAAGAATTAGAAAATACTTTAAATCAGCTATCAGATGATTTAAACTCAGGAAGATTTAAATGGGGAGAATTACAAGAGAAAGGTACAGTTGCTTTTTCTCAGCAAGTAAGCAATGTTTCTGAAAACAGTTTTTCTCAATTAGAGGATAACTTTCATGAATATTCTGGGTTGATTTATGATGGAGCTTTTTCGGAACACATAACAAACAAAGAAAAGAAAGGACTTACAGGCAAAGATATCGAAGAAGATGAAGCAAAGAAAAAAGCTGAAGAATTTTTAAAAAATGGTAATGAACCAATAAAAATAAAAAATATTTCTAATTTAGGATTATCTGAAAATGCAACTATACCAGTTTATGATTTTTCAATAGAAACTCAAGAAGGTAATAATATAAATGTTTCGGTTTCTAAAAAAGGTGGACATATAATATATATGAATTCAAACAGAGAAGTAAATTCAGAAATAATTTCACAAGAAGATGCAAATAAAAAGGGAAAAGAATATTTAAAAGAAAAAGGTTTTGATAATATGCAAGAAACATATTATTTAAAGCAAGAAGGTATTGTTACAATAAATTATGCATATAAGCAAGATGACGTTTTGATTTATCCAGATTTAATTAAAGTAAAAGTTGCATTAGATAATGGAGAAGTATTAGGAATTGAAACCACAGGATATATAAATAATCATACTAAAAGAGATGTTAAAAAAGTAAGAATAAATAAAGAAGAAGCAAAGAAAACTTTGAATAAAGAATTAAAAATTCAAAGTGAAGGACTGGCTATAATACCAACAGAGTGGCAATCAGAGTTATTATGTTATGAGTTTAAAGGAAAAGTAGAAGATAGAGAATTTTTAGTTTATATAAATGCAGAAAATGGAAGAGAAGAGGATATTTTAATGATAACAAATACTCCAAATGGAACATTAACAATGTAAAAAAACATCAAGCAACTTGCTTGATGTTTTTAATGTCTTTTATATGTATCCCTTGAAATTATTTCAGAACTAATAATTTGCCCGTTCTTTTTTAATGTTTTATATGTCACAGAGTTAATTGAAGTTGCTGTATAACTAGACGTTGCAGATATACTAACTTGACAATCTTCTGGAGTAGATAAGCCTCTAATTTGGAAATAGCAAGAACCATTTTCAACTGAGCAGATAATTTTTATTGGATAATTTCTATTGTTTTTAAATTGAAAATCGGTTAATCCCCAAACAACGGTTGCATCTAAACCAGGTCCTAGATAAGATGTCACAAATTGATGATTTGCTCTTTCAACAATTTCTAAATTAGCATATAGTGTTGCTTCATATAATGTACTTGTAACTTGGCAAATTCCTCCACCTAAACCATCAACGGTTTCTCCATTTACATACATTGCTGCGTCTTTGTATCCTGCGGAAATTGTTCTTTCTCCAACAGTTTTATTATATGAAAAAACTTCACCTGGCATTAGAACAGTACCATTTATTTTGTTTGCTGCAATTCTTAAATTAGTAGTTCTGTTTGGATTATTTACATATCTAGTTGAAAATTCAGAGAGTATATTAGGGAATGCTTCGTTACCAATCATGTTTGTTGTAACATTAGGGTATAAAATTTTTAAAGGTATTTCACACTCAACATCAGCACTGTTTAGTAAATTTTTTGCTTCATCTAGAGATACTGCAAAATCTATACCATCCTCACTTGGATAAAAAGCTAAAGGCTCTTGTGTAAAATAAGCATCTTTGGGTTCTTTATGTATTTCTGTATATATTTTGTCTAAATCAAGAGTCTCAGGAGTTTTCTCAATTGTAATAATGTTTAAAGCTTTATCTCTAAAGTTTAAATTATATATTTGATCTTTTACAAATTCTTTCATTTCATTAACATTAACAATATTTCCAGTTTTACCCTTATTTGCTATGAGTTTATTATCTTCAATATAATATCCACTTTCTACAATTGTATCAGGTAGATTTGGAGAAATTTCTTCTAGGTTTTTTGTAAGTTGTGCTTCATCACAAGTAAAAGTTGGATCTATATCAATTGGCATTATCAATAATTTAATAGCTTGAAAACTATTTTCAAATATATTACTATTTCTATTTATATTGTATGCTTGTTCAACAGCAGTGTCTACATCAAAACTAGCACTAATTTGGTCAAGAGAAATGGATGATTGATAATCGTTATGTTTTAAAATAATTTCATCTGAAGAATGTTCACTAATGAATGTGTTAATTGAATCCTTAGCAGATTCTTTACTTAATCCAGATACGTCAACACCTTTTATAAATACACCTGATGCAATTGTTGTACTTGTCGTGTTATAGATTGTAAAAATTGAAAATGCTAACAATAAAGCAACTGACAATAAAAGAAAAATAATAGAAGCTTTAGAGGTTGGACCAATTTCTTGGTTATTCTCATAATTGTTATATTGTTCTGTTGTGGTTAATTCTTTATTATCTTTTTCCACTACAGCTAACTGGTTATCGTTTTTCTTTTCTTTAGGAGCCTTTTTTGTTGGGTTGTTGGATTTATTTAATTCTTTTTTGTTGTCATCAGATTTTTTTAAATCACTTTTGCTCTGAACCATTTTCCTCTCCTTCTTTAAGTTTACTAATAACTACTTTATTATATCATATTTTGTTGAAACTTGTCATTATAATTTATAAAAAATTGACAATTTATATCTGAATACATATAATACAAATAAGGAAGTGATGAAGTATTATGAAATCAATACTTGTAGAAGATATTATAAAACAAACAAATGGAAAGTTAATAATAGGTAATAATAAAAGTATATGTAAAAAAGTTACAACAGATACCAGAAAAATTGAACAAGGTGATACATATGTTGGAATTAAAGGTGAGAATTTCAATGGAAATGAACTATGGGAAGAAGCGTTAAATTTGGGAGCTAATATTGTTATTGTAGAGGGAATAGACTTTAATGATAAAGATTTAGAACAATATAAAGATAAAGTTATTATTTTGGTTGAAGATACAATAAAAGCATTAGGAGATATAGCAAGATATAAAAGAAGTTTATATAATATTCCAGTTATTGCAGTTACAGGGAGTGTTGGAAAAACAAGTACTAAAGATATAATTGCAAATGTTGTTTCAAAACAATATAAAACATTAAAAACACAAGGAAATTTTAACAATCATATAGGAGTTCCATTAACATTGCTACAATTAGAAGATCATGAAGCGGCTGTAATAGAGATGGGAATGAATCATAAGGGAGAAATGAGTTATTTAACAAGTATTGTTAAACCAACAATTGCAGTAATTACCAACATTGGAACTTCTCATATTGGTAACTTGGGATCAAGACAAAATATTCTAAAAGCAAAATTAGAAGTCCTAGAGGGGATGGATAAGAAAGTACTAGTATTAAATAATGATAATGATTTATTACATGAATATAAAGAAGAAAACAAACAAAATATTTGGATAAGTACTTTTGGAATTGAAAACAAAAGTAATATAATGGCAAAAGATATAAAATTAAATAAAAATAATAGTGAGTTTATATGTAATACACAAGAAGAAACAAAAAATATTGTAGTTCCAGTAGGAGGAGAGCATTTTGTATATAATGCCCTTTGTGCTGTTACAGTTGGAAAAATTTTAAAAATTGATATTGAAAAGATAAAAGATGGAATAGAGAGCTTTGAATTGACAAAAAAAAGAATGGAAATTATATCTTTGAAAAATGGTGCTAAAATAATAAATGATAGTTATAATGCAAGTTATGAGTCTATGAAAGCTGCAATAAAGTATTTAACGGAATTTGAAAGTTGCAGAAAAATAGCCGTACTTGGAGATATGTTAGAATTAGGAAGGTTTTCTAAACAACTGCATGAAAAAGTAGGAAAAGAAGTAGAAAAATATAAAATAGATATATTAGTTTGTATTGGAAATGAAGCAAAATACATCGTAAAAGGGGCCATAGAAGCTAAGAAAAGTAAAGATACAATTAAATATTTTGAAAATAAAGATGATGCATATGAATATATAAATAATATTATTAGAGAAAAAGACATACTTTTATTTAAAGCATCTAATGGCATGAAATTTTATGATTTAGTTGATAAATTAAAAAAATAATCCATAACTATGGATTTTTTTTTGCTTTTTTGCTATAATATAAACACCAAGATTGGGAGGATGTCAAATGATTTTTAAAGATTACTATAAAATATTAGGACTAGAAACAAATAGAGTTTCTATGGAAGATATAAAATTAGCATACAGAAATGCTGCAAAAAAGTATCACCCAGATTTAAATGTTGGGGATCAATTAGCAGAAGAAAAAATAAAAGATATAAATGAAGCATATAAAATTCTTTCTGTTCCAAATTCAAAAAGAAGATATGATAGAAGATGGAATTCGTACATTGGAAGTAGAAGTAATATATTTAATAAAAAAGGAAGTTCTAAAGAAATATTAAAAAATATGTTTTTTGGAAATGAACAAGTGGAGAAAGTAAATAAACCTAAAGGAAAAGCAGTAAAGGGAGAAAACATAGAAACATCAATAACTTTGAATATATACGAGGCTTTTTTAGGTGTAGATAAGAAACTTTCACTAAAAAATACTGAAGGAAAAATGAGATCTTTTTTGGTTTCTATACCCAAAGGAATAAAACAAGGTGAAAAGATTCGTTTAATTGGACAAGGTAAAGAAGGTAAAAATGGGGGAAAACCTGGAGATTTATTTATTAAGATAAATATAAAAAATGATAAAAGATTTAAATTAAAAGGAAGTAATGTTTATACAACATTAGAGATTAACCCATGGGAAGCTGCTTTAGGAAGAAGAATATCAGTAAGAACAATTGATAATGAGGAAAGCAAAGTTTATATACCACAAGGAACTCAAAGTGGAGACACTATTACTATCCCAGGAAAAGGATATAAAAAGAATGAAAAAGAAAGAGGTAATTTAATAGCTGAAATAAAAATAACAGTTCCTAAAACTCTTACGAGTGAAGAAAAAAAATTATTTGAAGAATTGGATAAAGTATCAAGCTTTAATCCAAGAAGAAACTAAGACAATCAAAGATTTCAATAATAATAGTCTTATAAATAAGTATTAGTTATATAATTATATAATTGATCAAAAAATAAGCTATCAGAAATTAAGAAGGGAGAGAAAAATGGGAAGTATACAAGGAAAACATTTTAGTATTACTGACCCAAAAGGAGTAAACACAGTAATTTATCAAGTAAATAAAACAGAAAAAGAAAATTTAAACAAATATCCTAAATATACAGTTGAAAGACTCAAAACATCTGAGGAAATAGTAGGGGATTTAAATAAAAAAACTTTTTATGTTGATGAACCAAACAAAAATGGAAATAAATTAGTTATTTTATCTTTTGCTACAAATAGGGTTGTTATTAACTCTGGCCTACTGATTGGAGATGAAGTAAGAATTAGTAAAAAACCTTCACAATATAAGTTTGATACACTATATTCTGAAGAAACTGAATATAAAGAATTTAATTATACACCAAATTTAAAAAGGGCTATTTCAATTATAGATCCGGAAACTACGGAAGAGATTAAGCCAAGGCTTTATTATGATGAAAAAACAAATGAAGTAAAAGGAAAATGTAAATTAAGACCATATAAATCTTATTTCGCATTCGAAATAAGAGAAGAAGATTAAGGAGGAGTTCAGTATGTCAGATGGGGCTAATGAACAAGTAAATGAGAACAAGTCAGAAGCGGCAAATAAAAAACTTGTTATAAATTCAACAATGGTTGTTTTAGAAGAGCGTGGAAAAATAATAGATGATGATAAGTTGATGCAAGGAATGAACGAAGGAAAAGGTACAAAGAAAGAGTTAAATGATGATATAGAATATCAAGTGATAAAACTAGTTGACAATGAAGAAAAAGAACAAAATCAAATTAACAAATAATTAAAACAAAAGAGAAGGTGAAAAAATGAACTATAAAATACAAGGGGCTATTAGAAGAAATAGAAACAATTTTATAATATATTTTATTGTTTGGATTCTTATTGCCGTTTTCTTAGCTCCAGCAATAACAAATGGATATGCTGCATCTAAAGCATTAGATTTATCAAGAGGGTTAGCAAATTTTAAACAATCTATAGTAAATCCAATAATGGGCTTTAAGGGTATTTTTATAAATAATTTATTTGGACAATATATATTTACATTATCAATAGGAACAATAATTTATAGTATATTTTTCTTTGTTGGGTTTGTTAAGTCAGCACCTAAAAATGAATTTACAGATATAGAGCATGGATCAAGTGACTGGAGTCAACATGGAGAACAGTATAAAATTATAAGTAAAACAAAAGGAATAATTTTAGGAGAAAATAATTATTTACCGGTTAATAAAAGAGGAAATGTAAATGTTTTAGTAGTTGGACGGATCTGGTGCTGGTAAATCAGCTTCATATTCAATTCCAAATGCTTATCAAATGTTAGGGTCATATGTTTTTACTGATCCTAAAGGTGAGTTATATGATAGAACAGCAGGTTATTTAAAAGAACATGGTTATGAAATTAAAGTATTAAATTTAGTTAGACCACAATTTAGTGACGGATACAATCCTTTAATGCATATAAGTTCAGAGCTTGATGTTGACGTTATTGCAAATACAATAGTTAAAGGTCAAAAAGGAGAGGGTGGAGGATCAGATCCATTCTGGGACGACAGTGCAGAGATGTTATTAAAAGCTTTAATATATTATCTAATTGCAACAAGACCACCAGAAGAACAAAATTTAGCCAGTTGTGCTGAATTAGTAAGAGCTGCTAACTCAAATGGAGGAAATAACTTATTAACAGAATTAATATCACAACTTCCATATGATCATCCAGCTAGAATGAATTACAAATCTATTGAAATTGCACCTGACAGAACATACAGTTCAATCTTAAGTACACTTCAATCAAAATTAGGAAAATTTGATTCAAAGGAAATAGCAGAGTTAACATCAACAGATACTATAGATTTTGAAGAGATAGGAAATAAAAAGACAGCGGTTTATGTTATATCATCAGATACACATACGGCCTATGACTTTTTATTAACAATTTTTTTCTCTCAAATGATACAACAGTTATATGATTATGCAGATCAAAATGGAGGAAAATTAAAAACTCAAACATTCTTTATTTTGGATGAGTTTGCAAATATAGGACAAATACCAGACTTTGACAAAAAGATATCAACGAGTAGAAGTAGAAATTTATCATTTAGTGTTATACTACAAAATTTAGACCAACTGGAAGCTGTTTATGAGAAATCATATGAAACTATTATTGGTAACTGTGATACTCATTTGTTTTTAGGAAGTAACTCAACTAAAACGCTAGAATATTTCTCAAAAGCTCTTGGAGAAAAGACCATAGGAAGAGATAGTGTTTCTATAAACAAAGACAAACAAAATATGAGAACAGGAAAAAGCATATCAGTAGATAATGTTATGGCTAGAGCATTGATGACACCAGATGAATTAAGAAGAATGAGTATAGATGATTGTATTATATTTGTTAAAGGAGTTAGACCAATAAAAACAAGAAAATTCTATTATTTTGAAAGACCGATGGCAAAAGAATTAGAAAGTATGGAAATTAGCCATAATGACATTGGAGAAAAAGATAGAGGAACATGGAGAAAGTTTAATCCATATAATCCTTACGAAGAAAAAGAAGAAACAGTTGAAAACTTAAAAGTGGAATCTTTAGACGACTTATTTGAAGAAACTCCTCAATCAGCTACTACAGAGGTAAATGAAAATACAATTTCTCAGGAAACAAAAAGTCAAGAGCAAAATAATGCTCAAGCACAAGCACCAATATTACCAGATTTGGAAGATGATAAAGAAACAATAGATTTACAAAAAGAGTTAGAAGCTAAGTTTGATGAGTTATTTGGAGCAATGACTGATGACGATGATGATTAAAATACAAGACCAACATTTATTTGTTGGTCTTTTTATGTTAAAAAAGCGAAAAAAAATTCGCAAGTGGTATTGAGAAAAATAAAAAAATATAGTACAATAAAGCAAACAAATAAATAGGAGAATGGTATGAAATTTATACATATAGCTGACTTTCATTTAGATAGTCCTTTTTTAAATTTATCTGATAAAGAATCATTGGGAGAAATGTGTCGTCTAAAACAAAGAAAAGTCTTTAAAAAAATAATAGAGTTTATAAAAGAAAAAAATATTGAATACTTGTTTATATCAGGAGATTTATATGAACAAAAATATATTAGAAAGACAACAATTGAATATATTAACAATTTATTTAAGCAAATACCTTTAACACAAATATATATAGCACCTGGAAATCATGATCCCTATATAAAGAATTCATATTATAATAAATTTAAATGGAATGAAAATGTAAAAATTTTTAACTCAAATATTGAAAAAATAGAAACAAAAGATGCTGATATATATGGATATGGATTTGATGATTTTATATGTGAAAACTCAAAAATAAATGATGTTGAAATTGAAAATAAGGGAAAAAATAATATATTGATAGTACATGGAGACTTAGATATGTCTCAAAGTATATATAATCCTTTATCTAAAAAAAGCTTATTAGATAAAGGTTTTGACTATATAGCTCTTGGACATATACATAAACCAAATTGCATACAAAATATTGTATACCCTGGATCTACTTTTCCTTTAGGATTTGATGAAATTGGAGAAAGAGGAATGGTTTATGGAGAGTTAAGTAATGGAAAACTTACTACAGAATTCATAAAATTAAATGAAATTTATTTTGTTGAAAAAGAAATAGATGTGACTAAAATTATTTCAAAAGAAGAGTTGATAGAAAAAATTACTGAAATTGAAACGGATGAAAAAGAACTAATAAAAATAAATTTGATAGGCAAAAGAAACTTTGAAATAGATGTATATGAGTTATATAAATGGATACAAAATGAACATATTATAAAAATAAAAGATAAAACTGAGATAAATTATGATTTAGTAAAATTATCAAATGAAACAACATTAAGAGGTATATATATAAAACAAATGATTGAAAAGTTAGAAAAAGAAGATGATGAAGATGAGAGAAAAATTATTGAAAAGGCTATTGAAATAGGATTACATATATTAGAATAATTTATTGGAGGAAAAAACTTGAATATAAATAAAATACAGATAAATGGATATGGAAAATTAAAAGATACTAAAATAGAACTTGAAAAAGGAATAAATATAATTTACGGTGAAAATGAAGTTGGAAAATCAACGCTTTTAAATTATATAACAAGTTCTTTTTATGGTATTTCGAAAAACAAAAAAGGTAAAGAAGTTTCAGACTTTGAGAAATACACACCATGGAATTTAGAAGAATTTTCTGGAAAATTAGAATATGAATTAGATAATAATGAAAAATATGAAATTTTTAGAGATTTTAAAAAGAAAAATCCAAAAATTTTTAATGAAAATAAAGAAGATATTTCAAAGAATTTTAATATAGATAAAACAAAAGGAAATGAATTTTTTTATGAACAAACAAAAGTTGATGAAGATTTATTTAAAGCTACTTTTCTAATGAATCAGCAAGAAACAAAATTAAATAACTCTGATCAACATATGTTAATTCAAAAAATTTCTAATTTAGTTGGAGCAGGAGAAGATAATGTTTCATATAAAATTGCAATGGATAGATTAAATAGAAAACAACTAGAAGAAGTTGGTACACAAAGATCAAGAGAAAAACCGATAAATGTGATAACTAGGGAAATAAACGAGTTAGAAAAAGAAAAAGAAGAATTAAAAAAATATGAAAATTTAAAATATGAAATAGAAGATAGTAAAAATAGAATTATAGAGGAAATACAGGAATTAGAAAATAAAAATAATATAATAAAAGAAATAAAAAAAATAAATAATAAAAAAATATTTGAAAATGAAAAAATAAAAATTCAAGAAAAAATAGAAAAAGAAAATAATGAAAAAATAAATAATTTAAATAATGAAAAAATAGAAATTGAAAAAAAAGAAAAAAATATTATAGAAAAAAATAATAAAATAAGAAATCAAATTAAAATGCAAAATATGAAATTTTTAATATGTTTTGTAGTTTTAATTGTATTAAATGTTATTCAATTTATTTTTATAAAAAATAGAGTAATTAACTATTTGTTTATTCTTACGGTACCGCTATTTTTATCAATTTATGCTCTCTTTATAAAAAGGACAAAAAACAAAAGAAAAAATGATGTTTTTGATGAAATTAAGCACCAAAAAAGTAACATAGAAAGTCAAATAAAAGTTATAAATGAAAATAATCAAAAAATAAAAAATGAAATAAATAAATTAAAAGAAAAAATAAATCTGGAAAATAATTTAGAAAAAGAAAAAATAACAAAAAAATATAAAAAAATAAAAATAAATAATTTAAATAAAGAAAAAAATATTGATAACGAAATTGAAAAAATACAAAGCCTTATAAATAAAAATAAATTAAAAATACATACACTAGATTTAGATAAAGAAAATATTGAACCTAAATTAGATAATTTATCAAAATTAGAAGAAGATTTAGAAAAAGATAAACAACTATATTTTAATATAAAACAAAAAGAAAAGAGTATAGAACTTGCTAAAGAAGTGTTAACTTGTGCATATCAAAAAATGAAGGATGAAGTGACACCAAAATTTACAAAGCAGCTTTCTGAAAACATAGGGAATATAACAAAAGGGAGATATTCAAAGGCTTTATATAATGAAAGTGAAGGTTTGGTTGTTGAACTAAATAATGGAGATTATGTAAATGCAAACAAGCTTAGTTTAGGAACAATTGATCAGTTATATTTATCATTAAGATTATCAATGATCGACGATTTATCAAAAGAAAAATTACCAATAATTATGGACGAGAGTTTTGCTTTTTATGATAATAAAAGATTAAAAAATATTTTAATTTATTTTTCAGAAAAATTAAAAAATAGGCAAATAATTATTTTTACATGTACAAATAGAGAAAAAGAAATTTTAGAAAAAAATAATATTAAATTTAATTATATTGAATTAAATTAAATAAAAAATATATTTATATTATTATATTATTTTAAAATAAATATATTTTCTTGATTGTAAACATTAAATATGGTATAATATCATACGATATTTTATTTTATTGAAAGGAAGAAAAACAAATAATGTTTGATAAATTAGAAGAGGTAGAAAAAAGATATATTGAATTAACGAAAATGATTAGTGATCCTGATGTAATTGCAAATCAAACTGAATGGCAAAAACTAATGAAAGAACATGCAAGTATAGAAGATGTAGTAAAAAAATATAGAGAATATAAAAACACAAAACAAACAATGGATGAAGCTAAAGAAATGATGGAAGATAAAGAACTTAAAGAACTTGCTGAAGCAGAATATTATGAAGCAAAAGAAAAACTTCCTAAAATAGAGGAAGAATTAAAAATTCTTTTAATACCAAAAGATCCAGATGATGATAAAAACATAATATGTGAAATTAGAGCAGGAGCTGGTGGGGAAGAAGCAGCCCTATTTGCAGGAACTTTGTTTAGAATGTATTCAATGTATGCTGAAAGTAAAAATTGGAAGTTAGAAGTGCTAAATGAAAATGAGACAGGTTTAGGTGGATTCAAAGAAATTTCATTTATGATAACAGGTAAAGGTGTATATAGCAGATTAAAATTTGAAAGTGGAGTTCATAGAGTACAAAGAGTTCCAGATACAGAAAGCAGTGGAAGAATTCACACATCAACAGCAACTGTTGCTGTTTTACCAGTAGTAGAAGATGTTGAAATAGAAGTTAATCCAGCAGATATTAAGATGGAAGTTTTTAGAGCTTCTGGAGCTGGAGGACAACATATAAATAAAACATCTTCAGCAGTTAGACTAATACATGAACCAACTGGAATAGTAGTTGAATGTCAAACAGAAAGATCTCAATTTCAAAATAAAGACAATGCAATGAAAATGCTTAAGACAAAATTGTATGATATAGAAAAGCAAAAACAAGATAGTGAGGTTGCTAATGCAAGAAAATCACAAGTTGGATCAGGAGATAGAAGTGAAAAAATTAGAACATATAACTATCCTCAAGGAAGAATAACAGATCATAGAATTGGAATGAGTATTTATCAAATAGAGAATTTCTTAAATGGAGACCTAGATGAAATGATAGATAACTTGACAGCAGCAGATAGAGCAGAGAAGTTAAAAGGAGAATAAACTATTCATAAAAAGGTTATAATATTGAAAAATATTATAACCTTTTTTTTCAAAAAAAAAGAACTAGATAACTTACAAAGGAGAAATCTAGTTCAATAAACAAAAAATAAATATAAATAAAACATATAAATATATGATTTATTAAGCTGATTGTAGCAAAAAAAACTAGATAAGTCAACAAAAACAGTAAAAAATAATATAATAAATTAAAAATATGGTAGAAAAAATAAAAACTTGATGATATAATAAAAAAAATTAAGCTAAGGAGGAATTTATATGGAAGAAGAGTTAAAAGAAAAGCTATTTAAAAGTTCTAAAACAGGATGGGAAGATATAGATAGTGAAAAAAAGAGAGATATATATAATTTTTCGAATGGATATATGGAATTTTTAAATAAAGCAAAAACAGAAAGAGAATTTATAGCAGAGGCAGTTAAAGTAGCTAGAGAAAAAGGATTTAGAGATATTTTAGAATTTGAGAAATTAAATCCAGGAGATAAAGTGTTTTATATAAATAGAGAAAAAAGTATTTATTTAGCTATAATAGGAAATAAACCAATTGAAGAAGGAATGAATATAATTGGTGCACATGTTGATTCACCAAGATTAGACTTAAAACCAAATCCTTTATATGAAGATAGTGGTTTGGCATATTTAAAGACACATTATTATGGAGGAATAAAAAAATATCAATGGACAACTATACCATTAAGTCTACATGGAGTTATAGTTAAAGCTGATGGTGAAAAAGTATATATTAATATTGGAGAAGATGAGAATGATCCAATATTTACAATAACAGATCTTTTACCACATTTGGCTCAAGAGCAAATGGAAAAGAAATTAAAAGAAGGAATAAATGGTGAGGATTTAAATCTTTTATTAGGAAGTATCCCTTATAATAATAAACAAGTTCCAGAATCTGTTAAGCTAAACATGTTATCTATTTTAAATGATAAATATGGAATTACAGAATCAGACTTAACAAGTGCTGAATTAGAAGTAGTACCAGCTTTTAAAGCTAGAACACTTGGGTTAGATGGAAGTATGGTAGCAGCATATGGACAGGATGATAAAATATGTTCATATACTTCTTTTACAGCTATGATGGAGCTAGATAATGTTGAAAAAACAGCAGTATGTATTTTATCAGATAAAGAAGAAATAGGAAGTATGGGAAATACAGGAATGGAATCTCATGTTTTTGATTATTTCATTTCAGAAGTATTAAATAAATTAGGTGTAAATAGACCAAATTTATTAGATAAAGTATTTTGTTATTCGAAAATGTTATCAGCAGATGTTGATGCAGGTTTTGATCCTATATATGCTAGTGTATCTGATAAAACAAATGCAGGGTTTATAGGAAAAGGAATTAGTTTGAATAAATATACAGGAGCAAGAGGAAAGTCAGGAGCTTCAGATGCAAATGCAGAATATGTTGCTTATGTTAGAAATATATTAGAAAGTAATAATATAAAATATCAAATAGCAGAATTAGGAAAAGTAGACATTGGAGGAGGAGGCACAATTGCTTACATTTTAGCTAATAAAGGTGTAGATGTAATAGATTGTGGAGTACCATTACTATCAATGCATGCACCATATGAAGTTACAAGTAAATATGATGTATATTCAGCATATAGAACTTATAAAGCTTTTTGGATAGCAAGTTAATAATAATATATATAAATATTTTAAATTCAGTAGAGCGTATTTTTTGCTCTTACTGAATTTAAATAAGTTTAAAGACATAATTAAGAATTAAAGAATGGGGATATAAATGGAGTACATAAAGAAAAACAAAAAAATATTGATATATATTGCTTTACTAATGATTTATGGAATTGTAATTTTATTAAGAAGTTCTCTTAGTCCAGGAGCATTGTCAAAACCAAGTGTAGATAGTTCAGTATTTATTTATATAGCAAAAGGTATAAATAGAGGCTTGATACCATATAAAGATTTGTTTGATCACAAAGGATTGTTGCTTTATTTTATAAATTGGGTAGGAATAGGTCTTGGCGGTGGAACAATAGGAATATGGATATTAGAACTAATATCTATGTATGTTAACTTCTTTTTAATATGGAAAATTACAAGATTATTTACAAAAAGCAAAATGATTTCTTTTTTTACAATAGTTGTAACATTTATAACATATATAAACTATTTTCCATCTGGAGAAGGAAATAAGGTTGAAGAATGGTGTTTACCATTTATTTTCACAATATTATATTTGTGTATTAAATTTTTAAAGAATAAACCTGAAACTGTACAAAAAAAGATGTGGACAATAACAGGTATTGCAACAGCTGCAATTTGTTGGATACAAATAAAACTTGTAATAGTAGATATTGTTTTTGTTGGATTAATAGGGATCTATTTATTAACAAAAAAACAATTTAAAGTTTTATTTTTGAGTATTCTATATTTTTGTTTAGGTTTTATTATTTTAAGTTTACCACTATTGATATATTTATTATGTAATAATGCATTAGGAGATTTTTTTTATGATTATATAGTTTTTAATTTTAAGTATACTGAAGCTGAAGCAACAATGATGGACATTACTACTGCAGCAACACGTAATTGGCTTTTATCAATTGTACCAAGTATATGTTTGATTGTATCCTTAGTGGCTTTGCTAAAATCAAAGAAAGACGATGAAAATGTTTTAATAATAGTTGGAAGTATATTTTTCTTGTTATTGAGTTTTTTTATAACAACAATGTCAGGAAAGAGTTGGAGATATTATGGACTAGCATGTATACCTTCTTTTGCTTATCCAATATTTTTAATTTTAAATTTTTTTCTTGAGAAAAAAACAAAAGGAATTTCAACATTTATAATCGTATCACTTGTTATAATAAATATTTTTTGTGTACCAATATCTGAGTTAATAAGAGATGTTTTTGCAATACGTAATAAAGAACGAAATGATGTTTATAATGCATTAGTAGAATACATACAAAAAAGAACAACTAAAGATGATGAAATAGTAGTTATAGGTAATAATGAACAGACATATCTTACGTCTGAAAGATATACAACATCTAAATATTTTTATCAAACGCCCATAGCAGAAATTGATACAAAAATAGCTGATGAGTTTTTAGAGTATTTAAGGGATAAAAAGCCTAAAATTATTGTTTCTCAAATTAACGATTTAACCATATCTGGAGAAAAAAGAGATTTATATTTTGAAAAAGAATTGTTTAAGTTATTAGATAGTTATGAAAAGAACAACATATATTCTTTAGATAAATATTATATTTGGGGATTATTTATATACGAAAGAAATGAATAGTATTAAAAAATAGGGAGAGAGGATGTTTTATGAGGAAAATAAATAATCAAGAAAATGAAAGTAAGATAGGACTTACTAAAATTATATATATAATATTACTATTATTTTATGGTTTTTTTATGTTATTAAGAAGTCCACTAAGCCCAGGGGCTAAGATTTTAATGGGCACAGATTGTTCTGTATTTACATATATAGCACAAGGGATGAACAAGGGGCTAATACCATATAAAGATTTGTTTGACCATAAAGGAATGATAATCTATTTTTTGAATTTTTTTGGAAATAATCTTTTT
>CANQQC010000016.1 GCA_947625925.1 uncultured Clostridia bacterium
GTTGCTGATAATTTAAGAAAAGGTGCTGCTTCAAATGCTATCCAAATATTAGAAAAGTTACTTGATAATAATTAATAATTATTATATAATGAAAACATGTTAAATATAATTATATTTAACATGTCTATTATTAACTTAAAGGAGTTACAAACATGAAAAAAATACTTTTTAAAGGATGTGGAACAGCTATTGCAACACCTTTTGATGAAAATGGTGTTAACTTAGAAGAATTCAAAAGATTAGTAGAATTTCAAATTAAAAACAAAGCAGATGCAATTATAGTTTGTGGTACAACAGGAGAATCTTCAACGATGACACACGATGAAAAAATAGCTACTATCAAATGTGCAGTTGAAACATCAGCTAAAAGAGTTCCTATTATTGCAGGAACTGGTTCAAACAATACTTATCAAGCAATTGAAATGTCTAAAGAAGTAGAAAAGTTAGGTGTAGATGGTTTGCTTGTCGTTACACCATATTACAACAAAACAACACAATCAGGACTAATACAACATTACAAAGCTATAGCAAATAGTGTTGATTTGCCTATCATCTTATATAGTGTACCTAGTCGTACAGGTGTAAATATTACACCTCAAACATGTTTAGAGTTATCAAAAATTCCAAACATTGTGGCAATAAAAGAAGCTAGTGGCAACTTATCACAAGTAGCACAAATAGCAAATTTATGTAAAGATAACCTACACATCTACTCGGGAAATGATGATCAAATCGTACCAATACTTTCTGTTGGCGGACTTGGAGTTATATCTGTTTTATCAAATGTTAAACCAGAATATACTCATGATATGGTTTTCTCATTCTTTGAAGGAAACATACAAAAAGCTAAGGAATATCAATTAAATGCTATTCCACTTATAAATGCATTATTTTCAGAAGTAAATCCAATTCCTGTAAAAGCTGCTTTAAATGATATAGGATTTAATTTTGGAATTCCACGTTTACCTTTAATTGAAATAAGCAAAGAAAAACATGAAATACTAAAAAAAGAATTAGAAAAATTAAATTAAAATTAAAAAGAGTTGTAATTTTTACAACTCTTTTTGTTATTATTCTTCTTCTTTTTTTGTTTCTTCATTTTTTTCTTTTTCTTTTTCTTCTGCTTTTGGAGCTTCTTCTTTTACTTCTGATTCAGCTTTTTTTTCTTCTACTTTAGTTTCTACAACTTCTTCAGTTTTAGCTGGTTCTTCAGCAGCAACAGCTTCTTTTTCTTCTACTACTGGTTCTTCAGCTAATTCTTCTTTAATAACTATTTCTTTATCTTCAATTCTAACTCCTACTTGTTCCTTAGTTTTAGCTGCTTTACCTAATCTATCTCTTAGATAATATAGTTTAGCACGTCTTGCTTTACCAACTCTAACTAATTCTACTTTTTCAACTAATGGTGAATGAATTAAGAATGTTTTTTCAACTCCAACTCCATAAGATGTTTTTCTTACAGTAAAAGTTTGATTTAATCCTCCACCTTGTACTTTTATAATAATCCCTTCAAAAACTTGGATTCTTTCTTTATTTCCTTCTTTAATTCTTACGTGTACTTTAACAGTATTACCAACTTTTAATTCTGGTATCTTGTTCTTTAATTGTTCATGTTCAATAGATTTTATAATATCCATTTCAGAAATTTCCTCCTTCTTTCTAATTTTGAGCGGTGCATAAAAAATTGCACTTCATTTATTTTAATAAATCTGGTCTTTTTTGTTTAGTTATTTCGATAGACTTCTTTCTTCTCCATTTTTCTATATTTTCATGGTGGCCTGAAAGCAATATTTCTGGAACTTTTTCTCCTTCAAATACTTCTGGTCTTGTATATTGAGGATATTCCAATAGACCATTTGTAAAAGATTCTTCATTTGTAGAGTCTTTGTTCAAAACACCTTCTACATATCTACTAACACTATCTATTAAAACCATAGCTGGAATTTCTCCACCTGTTAATACATAATCTCCAATAGATATTTCTTCATCTACAATTTTATCAATTACACGTTGATCTATTCCTTCATAATGTCCACATAATAATATTAAATGTTTTTCTTTGGATAAGTCTTCTACTTTTTTCTGATTTAGTGTTTGACCTTGTGGTGACATATATATAACTTTTGCATCTTCTGATTTTACAGACTGATATGCTCTATATACCACATCTGGCATCATTACCATACCAGCACCACCACCATATGGAGTATCATCTACTTTTTTATGTTTATTTTCAGAAAAATCTCTTATATTTACTAGATTGATATCTATAAGTTTGTTTTCTATTGCTCTTCCCAAAATACTTTGTTCTATTGGAGCAAACATTTCTGGAAAAAGTGTTAAAACATCAAATTTCATATATTATTACTCCTAAACTAAACCTTTTATTAGATGAACTGTTATAACTTTATTTTCCATATCAATATTAAGAATTACATCTGCAATTGCTGGTAATAAAACTTGCTTTCCAAGTTCATCTTTTACAACATATATATCGTTACTTCCAGTATTATAAATATCAACAATATTTCCAAGTTCTATATTATCGTCTGTTACAACTTTTAATCCTATTAAATCTACTATGAAATATGTATCTTCATCTAAATCAATAGCATCCTTTCTTTCTATTTGTACCATACTTTGTTTTAGTAACTCGGCATCATTCATTGTATCTATACCTTTTAATTTAACAAGTACCATATTTTTATGGTATTTAACTTCCTCAATTTCATATTTGTCTTTTTTATTTTTTCTTACGATATATATTTCTTTCAAATTATCAAACCTTTTAATATCATCTGTATAAGGAACAATTTTTACCATTCCTTTTACTCCAAATGTATTAACAATTTGACCAATTTCTAACATTTCTTGTTTCATTACTAGTTTTCTCCTACTATCCAATAAATTCTACAGTAGCTTTTTTCTTTTCTTTGTTTGCTGCAGCTTTTACAACTGTTCTTATGGATCTTGCAAGTCTACCTTTTCTACCTATTATTTTACCCATATCACTTTCAGCAACCTTAACTTCAAAAACAATTGATTTTTCATTTTCAACCTCTTTGATTTCTACTGCATCTTTATCATCTACTAGGCTAGTTATTATGGTTTCTAATATTTCTTTCATCTGCTTCCTCCTAAATGTTAACTTTTGTTGCTAATTAAGCTTTTTCTATTAACATCTTAACAGTGTCTGTTGGTTTAGCACCATTTTTGATCCATTTTTCTACTTTTTCTTTGTCTAATTTTATTGTTGCTGGATCTGTCATAGGATCATAAGTTCCTAATTGCTCTATTATTTTACCATCTCTTGGAGATCTTGAATCTGCAACTACAATGTGATAAAAAGGAGCTTTTTTCTTTCCTTGTCTTTGTAATCTTATTTTTACCATTTTTAGTTCACCTCCCATTACATTAACTAATTTATATAAAAATAAAAATTTAATAACTAATTAAAATTTCATATTATTGATGTCAAAGTTTTTCATTAAATTCTTCATTCCACCTTTATTTTGTTTCATTTGTTTCATCATTTTTTGAGTCATTTCATAAGATTTAATGAATTTATTTATATCTTGAACTGAAGTTCCACTTCCTTTTGCTATACGTAATCTTCTACTTCCATTTAATAATCTAGTATTACGTTTTTCCTCCTTTGTCATAGAACAAATTATAGCTTCAATCTTTCCAAATTCCTTATCATCAACTTCTACATCTTTTAATTTATTCATTCCAGGAATCATCTTTAATAGTGATGAGAATGAGCCCATTTTTTTAACTTGTCTAATTTGCGCCAAATAATCATCTAAATCTAGTTCTTCTTTACGCATTTTCTTTTCAAGTTTTTCGGCTTGTTCTAAATCAAATGTTTCTTCTGCCTTTTCAATTACTGATAATATATCTCCCATTCCTAGAATTCTTGATGCCATTCTTTCTGGATGAAAGACCTCTAGATCACTTAGTTTTTCACCTGTAGCAGCAAATTTAATTGGTCTTCCAGTAACTTTTTTTACTGAAAGTGCAGCACCACCACGTGTATCACCATCTAGTTTTGTTAGTACCACTCCATCTATTCCTAAAGCTTCATTAAACTTTTCAGAAACATTTACTGCATCTTGTCCAGTCATAGAGTCTACAACTAATAATATTTCATGTGGTTTTACATTTGCTTTTACACTTTTTAACTCATCCATTAACTCTTCATCAATATGTAATCTTCCTGCTGTATCTAGTATAATTACATCATTTAATTTAGACATTGCTTCATTTATTGCTTGTTTTGCTATACGAACAACATCTTTTGATGTTTCATTTGCAAATACAGGTATATTTAATTGTTTTCCAACTACTTGTAATTGCTTTATAGCTGCTGGTCTATACACATCACATGCTACTAATAATGGTTTTTTACCTTGTTTTCTAAATAAGTTTGCTAGTTTTCCAGCTGTTGTTGTTTTTCCTGACCCTTGAAGTCCTACTAACATTATTATTGTTGGAGGATTTGGTGAAAAATTAACTTTTGCTTCTTCCCCACCTAACAACTCAACTAATTCATCTTTTACAATTTTTACAACTTGTTGTCCAGGCGTCAATGATTTTAATACATCTTGACCTAAGGCTTTTTCTTGAATAGCCTTTATAAATTCTTTTACTATTTTATAGTTAACATCAGCTTCTAATAAAGCAAGTTTTACTTCTCTTAACATCTCTTTCAAATCAGATTCAGTTATTCTTGCTTTACCTCTTAATTTTCTTGTAAACTCTTGCAATCTAGAAGATAATCCTTCAAAAGCCATTTTTTACCTCCATTTTTAACTTATTATACTAAGCCATTTAATTGTTTTTTTACATGTTCTAATATATTACTAATTTGTTTATCTGAGTCACTGTTTTTTATTTTTGTTAATTCTAATAGAATTTCTTCTATCTTTTTTTCTTGATATAATGTCCTTTTCATAAACATCAGCTTTTCTTCATATTTTAAAAGCCTATTTTCTCCTTTCTTTATTACGTCTCTAACTCCTTGTCTTGTTACATTATTGTTTTGGGCTATTTCTGTTAGAGATAAATCATTGTTATAGTAATCTTCTATGCATTGTTTCTGTTTCTCTGTAAGTAAGTTTCCATATAACTCGCACAACATACTCATTCTTACTTTTTTCTTCATTGCATCTTCTTTTTTGTTTAGCATAAATGATTACCTCCTTTGTAATGCTATATAACTTTACACTATTTTTTCTGTTTTGTCAAGGGTTTTATTAAAATTTAGCAAAAAAAAAAGTGTCTGTAAAGACACAATTTTTATTTATGCAAATAAATTTATTAAAAATGCTATCATAATAACCGTTATTAATGTAAAAAATATTGTTAATAATACTGTTGTAGGTACAGATTGATTTTTTTTAGTAGTTTCCTTTGCTGTAGTTTTTTTGGTACTTTTTTCTTTTTCCATTTTTTCCCTCTCTTTATCTTATCGTATTTGTTGTTCTCTTGTATCACTTGTTGCATTATTTGTTGCATTGTTTGTCGAATTATTTGTCACATTGTTTGTTGCGTTATTTGTTGTATTTCTTATAGTTGTGTTTCTTGTTGTATTACTCGTTGAGTTATTTCTTGTTGTATTTCTTGTTGTATTTTGAGTTGTAATAACATTTTTAGCCTTTTCTTCATCTTCCACTTCTTTTTTAGTTTGGATTCTTACAAAAAACACGATTCCTACTATTATAACTATTACTATTAGAACCAATAAAACTAATGGTATTCCTCTTTTTTTGTTTTCTTCCATTTACTTTCTCCTTTGTTTATTTTATATTAAAATTATACATTTAGTAATTATAAAAGTCAAGGAATTTTTTACTATTTTTTTATTTATAAATTAATCTTCAATTTCAAATTGACTATTATATAATTCAGCATAAAATCCTTTCTTTTCTAATAATTCATCATGTGTACCTTGTTCTACTATATCTCCATGATTTATTACAAGTATTAAATCTGCATTTTTTACTGTTGATAATCTATGTGCAATTATAAAGCTTGTTCTGCCTTTCATTAAGTTATCCATTGCAGATTGTATTTGAATTTCTGTTTTCGTATCAATAGAACTTGTTGCTTCATCTAAGATTAGCACTTTTGGATTTGCTAAAATAACTCTTGCAATAGTTAATAATTGTTTTTGTCCCGCAGATATATTACTTGATTCTTCATTTATTAAAGAATCATATCCATGTGGCAATGTTTTTATAAAGTGATGTACATGTGCTGCTTTAGCAGCTTTTATTACTTCATTTTCAGTAGCATCTTGTTTACTATATTTAATATTTTCTTTTACTGTTCCACCAAATAACCATGTATCTTGTAAAACCATTCCAAACATTTTCCTTAAGTTTCCACGTTTAAAATCTTTTATATTATATCCATCGACTAGAATCTCTCCAGAGTTTACATCATAAAAACGCATTAGTAGTTTTACAATTGTTGTCTTTCCAGCTCCTGTAGGTCCAACTATTGCAATTTTTTGTCCTTCTTTTATTTTTGCATTAAAATCATTTATGATTACTTTATCATCATCATATCCAAACTGAACGTTTTTAAATTCAATATTTCCATTTAATTTTGCTGTATCCAGTTTTCCTTTTGCTGTAACTTCTTCTTCTTTCTCTTCTAAGAAATCAAAAATTCTTTCTGTTGCTGCAATCATAGATTGTAACATTGCTGAAATTTGGGCAACTTGTTCAATTGGTTGTACAAACTGTCTGTTATATTGTATAAAACTTTGAATATTTCCAACTGTTATTGTTCCTTGTATTGCAAAATATCCTCCAGCTACTGCAACAGCAACGTAAGCAATATTCCCTATAAATCTCATCAATGGATGTATCAATCCTGATAAGAATTGAGATTTCCATCCTGATAAATATAATTTATCATTTGCTTTTTTAAATTCTTCTTCAGCTTTTTTCTCTCCGTTAAATACCTTTACAATATCTAATCCACTATATATTTCTTCAACTTGACCATTTGCCTCAGCCAAATAATCTTGTTGATTTCTAAAGTATTTTTGTGATTTCCCTACTATTATTTTAACAACAAAAATTGTTATTGGTAAAATTACTAGTGATATTATTGTCATCTGCCAACTAATTGACAACATCATTATTAAAATTCCTATTATTGTACATATCGTAGTTATAATCTGTGTAATACTTTGGTTTAAATTCATACTTAATGTATCAATATCGTTTGTTATAATTGATAAAACTTCTCCATGTGTTTTTTTATCAAAAAACTTCATAGGTAATTTATTTATTTTTAAAGACAAATCATTTCTAATTTTATACGTTATTTTTTGTGCTATATTTGTCATTGTAAATCCTTGTACAAAAGAGAAGATAGCACTAATTATGTATAATCCAAAAAGTGTTAATAATATTTTACCTATTTTACCAAAATCAATTCCATTTCCTCCAGATACTTTACTAACTAAACCGTTATAAACTTCTGTAGTTGCATTTCCTAATATTTTTGGTCCTACAATTGTAAATATTGTACTTCCAATTGCAAATATAAATACAACAATTAAAGCAATTTTATATTGTGTCATATAGTTTTTTATTAACTTTTTTAATGTTCCTTTAACATCTTTTGCTTTTTCTATTTTTTGTGATCCTCTTCTTGGTCCACCCATTGCTCCTGGCATTTGCTTCTCCTCCTTTCCTAACTAAGTTCTTCTTCTGATAATTGTGATAAAACTATTTGTTTATATGTTTCATTGTTTTTCATCAATTCTTCATGAGTGCCTTGCCCTACTACCTTTCCTTCTTCTAATACTATTATTTGTTCTGCATTCATAATTGTACTAATTCTTTGAGCAACAATAATTACTGTCTTATTTTCAGTTTTTTCCTTTAATGCTGTTCTTAAAGCTGTATCAGTCTTAAAATCTAAAGCTGAAAAACTATCATCAAATACAAAAATCTCTGGATCTTTTGCTATAGCCCTTGCAATTGATAAACGTTGTTTTTGTCCTCCTGATACATTACTTCCTCCTTGAGCTATGTGTTCTTTATATTTTTTTTCTTTTGTTTGTATAAATTCTGTTGCTTGTGCAATTTTGGCAGCATTTTCCATATCTTTATCAGACATTTTTGAATTTGAATATTTAATATTAGATTCAATAGTTCCAGAAAATAGTATTCCTTTTTGTGGTACAAAACCAATTATATCTCTTAAATCTTTTTGTTTTACATCTTTTACATTTACTCCATCTATTCTTAATTCTCCACTAGTAACATCATAAAATCTCGGAATCAAATTAACAATTGTTGATTTTCCACTTCCTGTACTACCTATAATAGCTGTTGTTTCTCCTGGTTTAGCAGTAAAGTTTATATCAGTTAAAACTTCAACATCCGCATCTGGATATCTAAATGATACATTTTTAAATTCTACTAATCCTTTTTTCTTAGGATTAAATTTCTTAGTTTTATCTTTGTCTTTAATACTAATATCCATATCAATTACTTCATTTATACGTTTAGCAGAAATTGAAGCTCTTGGTAGCATTATTGATATTGAAGAAATAACTAAAAATGAAATTAGTATTTGCATCATGTATTGAATAAATGCCATCATATCTCCTACTTGTAAAACACCTTGATCAACTGCATGACTTCCTGACCAAATTATTAAAATCATTGTTGAATTCATAATAAACATCAAAAGAGGCATCATCATAGACATTGCCTTATTTACAAATATATTAGTTTTCATTAAATCAGTATTAGCAACATCAAAACGTTTTTCCTCATATTTTTCTTTATTAAATGCTCTTATAACTGGTAGTCCTGTTAATATTTCTCTTGAAACTAAATTTAATCTATCTATCAAATCTTGTAATTTCTTAAATTTTGGCAAAGCAATTATAAACAATGTTCCAACTATGAATACAATTGCCATAATTGCAACCCCAACAACCCAAGTCATTGTATTTTGACTATTATTTAAGACTTTAACAAACCCAAAAGCTCCAACTATTGGTGCATAAACAACAGTCCTAAATAGCATTGTAATCATTTGCTGGATTTGTTGAATATCGTTTGTACTTCTTGTTATTAAAGATGCTGTTGAAAATTCTACTAACTCTTTTTTTGAAAATTTTAATACTTTTGAAAATACTTTTTCTCTCAATGTTTGACCAAGCTTTGCTGCAACTTTAGATGAGAAAAGCATAATAAGTATTGCAGATGAAATACTAACTAATGTAATTAGTAACATTAAAAATCCTTCTTTTAAAATATACTCATTTTGTAGCTTATCAGTATTTACTCCCATCTTTTTATATAAATTTCTAACAGTTGATATAGCAGCTTGTTCTTTTATAGAATCTTCCATATGTGAAACAGCTTGATTTATCTTTTCTATTATCAAACTTTTTTGTTCTTCAGAAATATTTTCAATCATACTTTCATCTTGACTAATTATTGAAGATATTTTTGTTAACGGATCTGACATAGTTTTTGAAAGTTCTTGATTTGTTTTTTTATCTATATCTCTTAAAATATATATAGTTTCCTTTTCTGGATTAGCATCTTTCCCTAAATATTTAGTTATTATATTATCTTGTTTAGCTGTCATTACACTACCATTTATCATGTAGTTGTCTAGAATCTTATCATCTTCATCAGTAAACAATAATAATAAATCCATGTATTCTTTTGAAATTATTTTAGGTACGGCATTTTCAATTCCACCAGATTGAATTCCATTATTTACAATTTTAGATGTAAAATCTGGAAGTGTTAAATCTGACCATGCCTGTACAATAAGTAGAACTACAACTATCAAAACATATTTATACGATTGTTTTAAATTTTTTAATAATTTTAACATTTTTTCTCCTTTATTAAATTCTATTTGATGATTTTGCACAAATAAAACCATGTTATTATTATATTTAACATGGTTTTATTTGTCAATTTGTTTATGTGAATATTGTGTGAATTTATTTTGGTTTCATTTACATTTTTCTAAATACTCCAGCAACTTTTCCTAGTATTTTACAATTTGGTACTATTATTGGATCCATTGTACTATTTTCAGGTTGAAGTCTAATATGATCTTTTTCTTTATAGAAAGTTTTAACTGTTGCTTCATCTTCTATTAGGGCTACAACAATTTCTCCGTTGTTTGCAGTATTTTGTTTCTTTACTAATATGTAATCTCCATCTAAAATTCCTGCTTCAATCATACTCTCTCCTCTAACTGTTAACATGAAGCTTTCAGAATTTCCAACAAAGTCAATTGGAATTGGAAATGTATCTGTTACATTTTCAACTGCAAGAATGGGTTCTCCAGCTGTTATTTTTCCAACTATAGGAACTTCAACTAATTCTTTTTGAGTATAAAAATCTTTACTTGATTTTATTTTTGTCTCTCCTGATCCACCCTTTAATAGTTTTAATGTTCTTCCTTTTTTATTTTCCTTTTTGATATATCCTTTTTCTTCAAGTTTTCCTAGATATCCATGCACTGTTGCCGTTGAACTTAACCCTACTGCTTTACCTATTTCTCTAACTGATGGTGGATATCCGTCTGTCATAATTTGTTTTTCAATAAACTTTAATATTGCTTTTTCTCTTTTATTTAATTCGCCCTTTTTTCTACTCATTTTTTTCACTCCATTCTCATTTTTTCATATAATATCATACAAACAAAAAAATGTCAAACAAATATTTGACATTTTTATTTTTTATTCTATAAATTTGTAGTATCATCACTATCAAAAGGAATAAATTTTTTAACAATACTGTCTTGTGCTACACCTTCTGCTCTATATGTATTAAATGAAGTATTTATTTTGTTTTCAACTAATCTTTCTACTTCATCTTGTGTTGCATGTTCTGCTAGAACTAACTCACTAACTAGTATTTGTTTTGCATTATTTAGCATCTTTTTCTCTCCTGTTGAAAGACCTTTTTCTTTTTGTTTAAAGCTTAAATTTCTTACAACATCGGCTATTTCATATATATCTCCACTTTTCATTTTATCCATGTTGTCTCTGTATCTTTTATTCCAGTTTTTATCCATAGCTGTTTCATCTTTTTCTAGTACACTAAACACTTTTTCTGCTGAACTTTTATCTATAATATTACGAACGCCTACTTCTTCTGCTTTTGCTGTTGGAATCATAACTTTAACTTCACCAGGCATTTTTAATATATAGTATGATTGTTTTTCTCCCAATATATCTTTTTCTTCTATCGAATCAATTGTTCCTGCTCCGTGCATAGGATAAACAATTTTATCGCCTACATTAAACATGTAAGTCAACTCCTTTCAGTGTTTTGATATTTTAAAATATATAATAAAGCTATTTTTTACAAATTATAGCATTATTGAATTTTTTTACCATATCTATTATACACTAAAAAAAGGAAAAAGTCAAAGACTTTTTCTTGTAAAAACTTTTTTATTTACTTTTTATGTTATCTTGAAGTTGAGCCAAATCCTCCTGTACGTTCGCCTTCGGCAACATCATTATCTGTTACTAAATATTTTTGAAAAACTGCTTGTCCTATTGCTTCTCCTTTTTTTATTTCTACATCTTCTTCTTTAATATTATAGAATGCAAACATTATATGTCCATCATTATCTGGGTTTCCATAATAGTCTTTGTCAATTACTCCAACACTATTACATAATACTAATCCTTTTTTCTTTGGATTAGAACTTCTATTATATATCATTAAGACCTCATCATCTTGCATATATGCTTTTAATCCAGTTTTTATTAAAGTTGGTTTTTGTCCTGGTTTAAATGCAGGTACAACACAATCTTCAGCTGCTTCCATATCATAACCTGCAGAATACTTTGTTTTTCTAATTGGTAAATTTATTTGTTTATCTTCAAATCCTTTTGCAACTTCAAAGCCTCTTGTTTTTTCCATTATATATTTCCTCCTATTCCTATATTGAACATTTATATTTGTTTCACAGCTACATTTTTACATAACACATATAAAAAGTCAAGAAAACTTTTTATATTATTTTAATTAGTTTTTCTTGTCTAAAACTCTATATCATGCTATAATCAGTTAAAATTTTTAAAATCGGAGTGAACAAATTTGGAAAACCAAGATAGAATAATTCAAAAAAGAGAAATCTTTAATCTATTATTATCATATTTTAAAAATAATACTTTAGATTTATCAAATGAAAACAATATAAATGAAATAAGACAAATATTAACAGCTATTCTTCAATTAGAACTCGAAGAGTTAGGTTTTACTATAAACCCTAATATTTCTGATGGAAGTCCTATACAAATACTAATAACCAATGATCCAAATGATACAAGACATGCATATTTAGAATATCCAAGAAAAATAGATAATAAAGGTAATCTAATACAAATACCCCCTTCTATTACCCTTAATGAATTTAACCTATACCATAACTTAGATAATCCAAATGTAGATATAAGAACTTTTGCAGTAAAGCAACTTATTCAAACACTTTTACATGAGTTAAGACACTTGGAACAACATTTGACGATAACATATTTCGTTAATTCTAAAGATTCTTTAATGTATGCAAAAGACTATGCCTTGCAAGGAGTTTTAGGTAAGCCTTTTGTTGAAGATAATTACTTTTCTTTCTTTATTGAAAATGATGCAGATGAATCAGCATATTATAAATACTTAGAAATTATGGGGGAAGATGATGATATTAGAAATTTACAAAAAATAGAAGCTGGAAAGAAGATATTAGGTCAATACTGTGCAAAAATATCTAATAATAATTTTGAATATGATATTGAACTTAAAGAAAAAGATGAAGTAACAACAGAAATATTAGATGACCTAATTTGTAATAAAAAAATAGTTGATTTAATTTTTCTATTCCCTATATTGCAAAAGGAATATAACTATGATTGTACAAGGAAGACTCCTATTCAATTAGTTGAAAATATGAATTATGAAATAAATATTCTTATGAACAATCCAAATATTTCTGGTCAATTAAAGCAAGAAACTCTTGTTAATTTACAACATATGTATTTTGAATTAATTTATAAGAGTATAAGAAAAGCTTCATCTTCAGAATTTAATGAACTTATTTTAAAATCTGGTGATAAAAACATTATAAAACTCTTAAATCTCATAGATACTTATTTTAAAAATGATATGCTTAAAACTCAATCTATATTAGAGCAGATGGATTCAGCTTTAGAAGTTACTCGTTTTAATTTACCTGTTCAATCTAGATCACAAATTAAAGCTGGTAGAGCACTATCTTATACAGACTATCAAAACAAAAAAAATTTCATTGAAGCCACAAAAAATAAAATTCAAACATATGACTTTCCTTCTGCACCAAGTGGAAATGGTCCATCTGATAGATAAAAAAACTTCAATAAGAAAATTAAATCTTATTGAAGTTTTTTATTTATTATTTTACAACTATTTTTCCATCCTCAACACCTATGTCCATTTCTTTATTCTTTTTTAGCCTTCCATCTAAAATTTCTTCTGCTAATTTATCTTCTAACATATTTTGAATTGTTCTTCTTAATGGTCTTGCTCCATATGCTTTATCAATTCCTTTACTAGCAATCAATTTCTTTACTTCTGGTTCAAGTTTTATAACATATCTTTGATCTTTTAGTCTTTTTAATACTTTATCTAATAATATATCTATTATAGAACTTATTTCATCATCAGTTAATTTATGGAATACAATAATTTCATCAATACGGTTAATAAATTCTGGTCTTAATTCTTTTTTTAGAGCTTCCATAACTTCTTTTTTTGTTTCTTCATATTCTTTTTTATCTTTTTCTTCTTCATTATTATTAGATGCAGTAAATCCTAAAGATTTCTTTTCTGTAATTAGTCTTGCACCAATATTTGATGTCATTATTATTACAGTATTTTTAAAGTTAACTGTTCTACCTTGTGAATCTGTCAATCTTCCATCTTCTAATATTTGTAATAACATATTCATAACATCTGGATGAGCTTTTTCTATTTCATCAAATAATATTACTGAATACGGTTTTCTTCTTATTTTTTCTGTTAGCTGTCCACCTTCTTCAAAACCAACATATCCTGGAGGAGATCCAATTAGTTTAGCTGTAGAATGTTGTTCCATATATTCTGACATATCAATTCTAATCATAGAATTATCATCTCCAAATAGACTTTCTGCTAAAGCTTTTGATAATTCAGTTTTTCCAACTCCAGTAGGTCCTAAGAATAAGAATGAACCTATTGGACGATTTGGATCTTTTAATCCAACTCTTCCTCTTTTTATTGCTTTTGCAACAGCTTCAACTGCTTCATTTTGTCCAATTACCCTTTTATGCAAGTTTTCTTCTAATTTTTTAAGTTTTTCATTTTCGTCTTCAGTAATTTTCTTTGCAGGTATACCTGTCCAAGTTGCTATTACCTCTGCAATATTTTCTTCTGTAATATTTGTTACAGATTTTGTATTTTTATTTTGCCATTTGCTTTGTTCTTTTTCATATTTATTTTTTAATTCTTTTTCTTTATCTCTTAATTTAGCTGCCTTTTCAAATTTTTGAGTTCTTACCGCTTCTTCTTTATCCTTTGTAACTTGCTCTATTTTATTTTGAATTTCTTTTAAAGATGTTGGCTCTGTATACGCTTTTAGTCTTGCTCTAGATGCCGCTTCATCAATTAAATCAATCGCTTTATCTGGTAAAAATCTATCATTGATATATCTCAAAGACATCTTAACAGCAGCTTCTATTGCTTCATCTGTAATTTTTACGTTATGATGAGCTTCATATTTATCCCTAATTCCTTTTAAAATTGTAATAGTGTCTTTTTGTGTTGGTTCTTCAACATTAACAGGGCTAAATCTTCTTTCAAGTGCTGCATCTTTTTCAATATATTTACGATACTCATTTATTGTTGTAGCACCTATTAGTTGTATCTCACCTCTTGCAAGTAATGGTTTTAAAATATTTGCAGCATCTATTGCTCCTTCTGCCGCACCCGCACCTACTATTGTATGGATTTCATCTATAAATAGGATAACATCTCCTGCTTTTTTTACTTCATTTAAAGCTTTCTTAATTCTTTCCTCAAAATCTCCTCTATATTTTGCTCCTGCTACCATTCCTGAAATATCAAGTGTTACAACTCTTTTATCTTTTAAAATTTCAGGTACATCTCCTGACTCCACTTTTTGTGCTAAACCTTCAACAATTGCAGTTTTTCCAACACCAGGTTCTCCTATTAAACATGGATTATTTTTTGTTCTTCTTGATAAAATTTGAATAACTCTTGCTATCTCATCATTTCTACCAACAATTGGATCTAATTTTCCTTCAGCTGCTTTTTTTGTTAAGTCTTCTCCAAATTGATTTAATGTTTGTGTTGAATTGTAACTTCCTTTTCCCTTTGCTTTTTTTCCACTTTCTAAACTTTCTCCTGCTATATCCTCTCCTTCATTTATCACTTTTACAATTTCATTATATAGTTTTGCCATATTAACATTTAAATCTAATAATATTCTTGCGGCAATGCTATCACCTTCTCTTAATGTTGCTATTAGTAAATGTTCTGTTCCTATATAGTTATATCCTAATTTTCTTGCTTCTATAAATGCTATTTCAATTACTCTTTTTGTTCTTGGTGTAAAACCTAAAGTTTCTTCTATTGGATTTTCTCTTCCAACAAATTTATCAATTTCATCAATGATTGCTTCTGGTGTTACTTCTTGATTTTCTAGCACCTTAGATGCCACTCCACTACCTTCTTCTGCCAAGCCATATAGGATATGTTCAGTTCCAATATAACTATGTCCTAATTCTATTGCTAATTCATTAGCAATATCTATAGCTTTTTTAGCTCTGCTTGTGAAACTATATGTCATAATTCTAATCCTCCTTTATAATTTGTTTTATTATTTCAGCTCGTTTTATATCTCTTTGTATTTTATCCAATTGATTTTCACAATATTTTTGTAAATTTGCTGATTTTGTGTATAAATATATTTTCATAACTTTCAAATCAGTAAGTTCTGATATGATACCTAAGTCTGTCCCAAGTTTCACATCAGATAATAAATTTAAAGTTTCTCTTGAAGTTATTTTCTTACAATTTGATAATATACCATAACTTCTATATACTCTATCTTCTAAGTCAATACTATTTTCTTCTAATATCTTTCTTGCTTCTCTTTCTTGTGATATCATCTTTTCTGCTACTATATGCAAATTAGCTACTATTTCTTCTTCTGTAACTCCTAAAGTTTTTTGATTGGTTATTTCATATATATCTCCACTTTCTATTTTTGTAGTTATACCAAATCCACTTACAACCTCTAATACTTTTCTAATATTACTTGTTTTTGATAATCCCGGTAGATATAGTCTGATACTTCCATTTAACCCTGTTCCAATATTAGTAAAACTTCTTGTTAAATATCCATATTTTTTACTAACAGAATAATCTAGTATATTACCTATTTTCATATCTATTTCTTTTGCTAATTGTAATGCATTTTTTAGTTCTAGACCAGAAGAGAAAACTTGAATGTTTAAATGATTTTCTCCATTTATTTCAATACATATATTTTCATCTTCATTTATTAGTATTGACCCTATATTTCTTTTCTTTTTGGCAAATTCTTTGTTTATCAATCCTTTTTCAACTAAGCTTTGTATTGTTATATCATCCATATCTTGTAATTTTAAGAATTTTAAATTATATCCAATTTCAAATAAATGCTCTTTAATTTCATTTTCTATACTTTCTATTTGATTTTTTTCTTCTACTTCAAAAGGATATTTATTTATGTTTCTTGCTAAACTTATTTTAGAACAAAACGCTACATCTGACTCTTTTCCACTTTGTAAATACCAATTCATTATATAATCCTCCTATTTTTTATTTTCCTTAGATGCTATTTCATCTCTTAATTTTGCTGCATCTTCATATCTTTCTTCTTTAACAGCTTCTTTTAGTTTTTCTTTTAATTTTTCTATTTCATTTTCTTTATTTGTCTTTGCTTTTTCTTTTAAATTTGGTTTTTGATTTATTTTATGATCTGTCACTTTTCCTATACGACCAACGTGTTTATTAGAACCATGTATTTTTTTAATTATTGGATCCAATCTACTCTCAAATGTATCATAACAATTAGCACATCCAAATTTGCCTGTATTTAAAATATCTTCAAAAGTAGTTCCACAACTATCACATTGTACTTGTTTTACTGTATCAAACATTGGCATAAAATCAGTATTTTCAAATTCTTCTAACATACCTGAAAAGAAACTAGAAAAGTCTATTGGCATATTAAAATCCATTCTATCTACACCTAATTCTTTGCTACATTCTTCACATAAATGTAGTTCTCTTTTTCTTCCGTTTATATTTTCACTATATCTAACTGTTGCTTCTCTTTTTCCACAATTTTCACATTTCATAATATATAACCTCCTTTATATGTTTAATAACATATTCTTAAAAATTCGTGCTCTTAGTTCATCTTTTAATCCTGCTGGTAATTTTAGCACTTTGTCATTTGTTGCAACTTTTAATAGTTTTGCTTCTTTTTCATTTATTATTGTATAAGAAAGTAAATCACTAATTAGAATATCAACATCATTGTTTGATAATGAATTTCCCACATTATTTATTATATGCATAATATATTCCTCATTAGTAGTCGCAACTTTTCTAATTCTTATATTTCCGCCACCGCCACGTCTACTTTCCACATAATATCCTTGTGATGGTTTAAATCTTGTTGAAAGCACATAATTTATTTGAGATGGAACACAATTAAAATGCTCAGCTAACTCATTACGCTGTATTTCAATAAAATCACTTTCAACATCTTCAAACATTTCTTTTATGAATTCTTCTATGATATCAGATACTCTCATATCATTACCTCCTTTTTGTCTTTGACTTTCTTTGACCTACAACTATATTATACTACTTTTATTTTCCTTTTCAATTGTCATTTTTAATCATTTTTCATCATTTTGTTTGACTTTTCCTGACTTTCATTTCTTTTTTTGTATCTTTTTCTAATTTTATCTCTCTTTTTTACCGTTTTTCTTTCTTTTTGGTCATTTTATCTAATTCCTCTGCCCTTCTTTTTTGCTCATCTGGCTCTATCCACAAAAAATATTCTGGTACAAAATTATTTTTTCCTCTAAAATTTTTATTTCCCATTTATTTCACACTCCTGTAAAATATTTTTCACTTTTTTTATTTTTTTATACAAAAATATTAAAAAGTTTATTTTTTATGGAAACTATTCCATTTTTTTACTTTTTATGGTATAATAAATATGTATTGATTTATTTGGGAGGAATATTATGTGGCATTATTGGTTAATCGCTAGTGGTATTTTTTTTGTAATAGAAATTTTAACTGTTGGCTTTTTAATCTTTTGGTTAGGTATAGGTGCTTTAATAGCAATGATTGTTAGTTTCTTTATAGATAATCTTATAATTCAAACTGCAGTATTTGTTATTTCTTCAACTATTCTAATCTTTGCGACAAAACCTCTTGTAAATAAATTTGTAAAGAATAAAGATTCTATAAAGACAAATGTAGATTCACTTGTTGGTAAAACAGGTATAGTTACAAAAAATATTGATTCATTAAATCAAGTAGGTCAAATTAAAGTTGGTGGTGAAACTTGGTCTGCTATTGGAGATAATGGAATAAATATTGAAAAAGGTACACAAATAATTGTTAAAGAAATAAAAGGAGTAAAAGCAATAGTTACTCTTAAAACTAAAGATAATAATATTTAAGTAATAAATTTGAAAAGGAGGAAAATATGATGGCTTTTTTAATCATATTACTTGTTATTATTTTAATAATAGCATTCACATCTATAAAAATAGTTAAACAATCAGAAGTTTATATTATTGAAAGGTTAGGTAAATTTAGTAAAGTTGCTGATGCTGGTTTAACACTTATTGTACCTTTCATTGATAGAGTAAGAAGTGTTGTGAGCTTAAAACAACAAACAATGGATATCCCACCACAAGGAGTTATCACTAAGGATAATGTTACAATTACAATTGATACTGTTGTATTCTATCAAATTACAGATCCAGCAAAAGCTGTATATGAAATTCAAAGTTTGAAAAAAGGTATTGAATACTTAGCAATAACTACTATACGTGATATTATCGGTAAAATGGATTTAGATGAAACATTTAGTTCAAGAGATGGAATCAACGATAAATTACGTATAGTTCTTGATGAAGCTACTGATAGATGGGGTTGTAAAATTGATAGAGTTGAAATCAAAGATATTACACCACCTGCTGACATACGTGATGCAATGGAAAAAGAAATGAATGCTGAAAGAAATAAAAGAGCTATGATTCTTGAATCAGAAGCTAAAAGACAATCAGATATCACAATAGCTGAAGGTAAAAAACAAGCTGCTATATTAGAAGCAGAAGCTGATAAAGAATCTAAAATTAGAAGAGCTACTGGTGAGGCTCAAGCTATAAGAGAAGTTGCTGAAGCTAAAGCTAAAGAAATTGAAATGGTTTATGATGCTATAAAGAAATCAAATCCAGATGAAAAATTAGTTCAATTAAAATCTTTAGAAGCTTTAGAAAAAGTTGCTGAAGGTGAAGCAAATAAAGTATTTATTCCTTTTGAAGCAACTAATGCTTTAGGAAGTTTAGGTGCTATTAAAGAAGTAATGGAAGATGATAAGAAATCAACTAAAAGTAGAAAAAGAAAAACTCAAGAAACAAAGTCTAATGAAGAATAATATTAAAATATTAAAAGAGCTTAACTATAAATTACATAGTTAAGCTCTTTTAATTATTTGTCCATCTAATCATTCTTATGTCTTTATATTTATCTAATACTTCTTTATATTTTGAATATTCTTCTTCCCATAATTCATCAGGTATTTTTTCAAAAGCATTGAACACTTTCTCTGCTTCTTTCAAATATATTATTTGTTCTTGTGATGACATTTCTTGATATTGTTTTGCAAATATATATAACTTATCTAGTATTTGGTTAGCTTCTATAAAACTCCAAAAATCCTTTACTTTTATTCCTGCAAGTTTTAATTGCATTACTGCATAGAAAGCCAATGCTACAATTACAAATACTAGTAAATAAATTACTACTAATATTGTCATTTTTACACCTCTTTTGTTTATATATATAATACTATATAATTATAACATATGGCTTTTTTTTTTGCAAATATCTTCTATCTATGTTATAATATTCTAAATAATTTTAAGAAGGTGTTATAATTGAAAGACTCTAAATTTATAGCTACAAAAAAGGCTGGAATTTTAGGTATTTTAGGAAATATATTTTTATTGATTATAAAGGCTATTATTGGTTTTACAAGTAAAAGTCAAGCAATGATAGCAGATAGTATTAATAGTGCAGGAGATATTTTTGCTTCCTTAATGACTTTTATAGGTAATAAAATTGCAAGTGTTCCAAATGATGAAGATCATAATTTTGGCCATGGTAAAGCTGAATACATATTTTCAATGTTTATAAGTATTTCGATGATATTAGCTTCTGCTAAACTTGCTTATGATTCATTTTGTACTTTAATTAAAGGATCTGAAATTGTTTTCTCATGGTTCCTTGTTATTGTATGTATAGTTACAATTATAACTAAAGTAAGTTTATATCTTTATACTAAATTTTATCAAAAAAGGTATAATAGTATCTTATTAAAAGCAAATATGAAAGATCATCGTAATGATTGCTTTGTAACAACTTTCACTTTAATTTCTGTTCTGCTTTCTTTAAAAGGAATATATTGGTTCGATAGCATTGTTGGTATTGGTATTTCTTTATGGATATGTTATACAGGAATCACTATACTTATAGAAAGTTATAATGTTTTAATGGATATATCTTTAGATAAAAAAACTAATGAGCAAATAAAGGATATTATTAGTAATCATAAAGAAGTTAAACATATTATTTCTGTTGCATCTGTTCCTACTGGTTCAAAACATATAGTATTTATTACTTTTTCAGTTGATGGAAATATGACTACTTTTGATAGTCATAATCTAGCCAATACTATAGAAGAAGAAATTTGTAAAATAGATGGTATTTATAATGCAATTGCTCATGTTGAACCTGTATAAAAAATAATAAATTTAAGTTATAAAAGAGTTTGAAAACTATTTCAAACTCTTTTTATATTTTATTCATTATTATTATTTTGAGTATCCATTGTATGTTCTTGTGTAGGTATTCTTGAAGCTTCTTCTTCTAATATATTTTCTAATTCTTCTATCTTTTCTTCGATATTTTCCATATCTTCTTTATTTTCTTTTAAGAATTTTTTTGCTTCTTCTTTACATTCATCAAATGTAAAAACTCTATCAATTTCATCATTTTTTATTAGTCGTCTAGCAATTTCATCAATAATTAAATCATCATTTTCAATATGTTCATGTGTTTTAGTTTCTTCATTACCATCTACATCTAAATAACTAATTTCTTCTTCATTAGCTTCTTCAAAATGTTTTTCTCCTTCTTCAAACATATCAGTTGCTTTCTCACGTCCTTTGTTTTCTCCTTGTGTTTGTTCTCTTATCTCTCTATCAACTGGCCATACACTACTTGTTTCTAGCTGTGTTTCCACTGGCATGTTTCCATCATGTGTTTTTCCTTCTCCATAATGAACTTTTAATTCTCCATATTGAGCATTTTCAACTGATAAATAATTTCTTGTACCTCTAATTTTAAAACGTGAATTAGTTGATCTATCTTTTCTAGCTGTACCATCTGCATCAATCTTTACTGATTCTTCCATAGCATTGCTTCCTGTTTCTTGATCAAATTCTAAAACATCATCTATTACTTTTGCTGTTCCATCTTTTCTTTGGGCAATAAAAGAATATCTTGTATCATTTGCAACATTATTTAATGCATCAGTTTCTACAACTATAATCTTGTCAAACTCACTTTCTGTGTCATTTATAAGATTTAGTTTATCTCCTAAAGTTTTTTTGTCATTTACTTTAGTGCTTAGTTTTATTTCTTGCTTTCCACTTGCATCTATAACTTCTTCTGCCTTTTTTTCACTTAATTGTTTTTCATCTTGACTTCTTTCTATTATTTCTGCTTGTTTATCTAAATCTTCATCTAAGTCAATTTCTTGTTTAACATCTAATTGTTGTATTTTTTTTATTTCTTCTTTTTCAACTCCAAGAGTTGCTGCTACTAATTCTAATTTATTATTTGTAATATCTTCTAAATCAATAACAGAATCACCATTATTTAGTTCTTGTATTTCATCTATTAACTCCATTTTGTCCATATTTTTTTCACTAGGAATAAATATATCTTTTTCTTCATCATATATTCCTAATACTTCCATATCACTTGTATATACTTTATTTAGTGTTTTTCCATCAATATTTTCTTTAACAACATATATATCTTTTTCTTGTTCAAAAATTTGTCCATCAATTTCATATGTCATATTAACTTTTCCTAAATATTGTGTGTTTTCAACTCTATTTGTACCATTTGATTCCATTATAAGTTGCTTATCTCTCATATCTTTTAATTGTCTTAATTTATTTTCAACATCTAACTCTTCCATAATAATAACTCCTTTTTATTCCTTATGACTACAAATATGTTTTCTAGTTAATTCCATTAAATCCAATTTTGTAAATCCTTCAACTTGAGTTTTTGTCCTATCATTTTTCAATTCATCTTTTAAAAGTTTTTCTATTTTATTTTTGTTATCATCTTGTTTCATATCTATATAATCAATTATAATTATTCCACCAATATCTCTTAATCTTAATTGTTTTGCAATTTCCACAGTAGCTTCTTTATTAACTCTGTATACAGTTTCTTCTAAATTATCATCTCCTGTATATTTTCCTGTATTAACATCTATTGCTGTTAGTGCTTCAGTTTTATCTATTGTTATAAATCCACCACTTTTTAACCATATTTTTCTATTTTCAAGTCTTTCTTTTTGTTTATTTAAATTATGTATTGCTTCTACTTCTTCAATATTTTTTACTTTTAGTTTTATATTTTTTAGTTCACTATTTTCTTTAATAATTCTTTCAATTAGTTTATAATCGTCTTTGTCATTTACAATAACTTGTTCTATTTGTTTTGTTAATAAATCCATTAAAAGTTTTTCTATTAAACTTTCATTTTCATATATTAAATAAGGATTAGTTGTATTATTTTCTTTTAATTCATTATATTTTTGTTGTATCTTTTTCCATTTAGCTTCTTGTTTTTTTATATCTTCTATAACTTCTTGTGTTTTTCCAGCAGCTGAAGTTCTAATTATTAGTCCATTGTTTCCTTTAATGTTATTTTTAGCCAAATCAATAAGTCTTTTTACTTCTTCTTTATTTTCTATTTTTTGAGATACTGTAATTATATCTGTATTTGGTGTAAATACAATATATTTGCTAGGTAGGCTAATATGTGTTGAAACTTTTGCACCTTTTAGATTGTTACTATCTTTTTTTACTTGTACTAATACTAATTGTCCTTGTTTTATTACTTCTTTAATTTGTTTTTCTTCAACTTTCTTTTCACCAATTTTCTTTAAATCTATCTTAGGTAATAAATCTTTTAAATGTATAAAACCTTTTTTTGATGTTCCTATATCAATAAATGCTGATTGCATCCCTGATAAAACATCTTTTACTATTCCTAAATAAATATTTCCTTCATTTCTTTCTTCATCACTATTTTCTTTATAGTATTCTACTAACTCATCGTCTTTTATTAACTCTATTTCTTTTTCATCTTTTTTTGTATTTATAATAAGTTCTAACATATATGCTCCTCTTTTCTTCTTCTAGTTATATTTGTTCATTGCTATATCAAATCCATTTTTTAATATTTCTTCTAGCGCTTTTGATGCTTTACATACTCCTTCTTCTAATAATGGTACTTCTTCTTCATCAATTGCTCCTATTACATATTCAATTAGATTTGCTTTATCTTCTGGACATCCAATTCCTATTCTTATTCTACAAAAATCTGTAGTTTTTAATTGAGATACAACTGACTTCATACCATTATGTGACCCAGCGCCTCCTTTTTTACGAAGTTTAATTATTCCAGGCTCAATATCTATATCATCATAAATGATTATTAAGTTTTTTATATCTATTTTATAAAAGTCTATACATTCTCTAATTGATTCTCCACTTAAATTCATAAATGTTTGTGGTTTTAATAATAATACTTTTTTTCCTTCAATTATTCCTTTTCCAATTAGACCTTTAAATTTTTTCTGATTTACTTCTATTCCATACTTTTTGGAAATTTTATTTATTGTATCAAATCCCATATTATGTCTTGTATTGCTGTAGTCTTCTTCTGGGTTTCCTAAACCTACTATTAGATACATTTACCTTTCCCCTTTTTATTCATTTCATTCATTTATATGATATCCGTATTTCATTTCATTCAAACGGCTATTTTTGTTTACAAATTCATTTCATTCATTTGTATATGATATCCGTATTTCATTTCATTCAAACGGCTATTTTTGTTTACAAATTCATTTCATTCATTTGTATATGATA
>CANQQC010000017.1 GCA_947625925.1 uncultured Clostridia bacterium
GCTCTCATTGCAGCATTTAATGGTCCACCGCCTCCAGTTAGTACAGCAACTGATATCATGGCTAGAATCATCATTACAATAATTGTAACAACCAACGCAATTAAAGTTACACCTCTATCCTTCTTATTTCTCTCCGTGAAATAAGAAGATTCTTTAGAAGTGCATAAAATATGCATTTTACCCATCTTTTTTCCCTCCTTTCTTTTAAAATTTCCGGTCTTTTTACCTATATTAATTATACCACATTTTTACTATTTTTTCAAATATTAAAGTATAAATGTTCGCCTTTTTTTGCATTAAAAAAAATCCCTATTTTTAGGGATTTTTTATACTTTTATCTGTTTGAAATTCCTATTGCTTCAGTAGCTACTACACCACCTCTTGTAATTTCAATTCTATTTAAAAATTTTTCTTGTAATAACTTAATTAAAGCATTGTTTCTATCCTCTGTTTGTGTACATTCAAATAAAATTGAAGAATAGTTGTAGTCAATAATTGATATATCAAAAATATCTGCTATTCTAAATAATTCTTTTTTATCCTTTTCAGAACAATGATTAACTTTTATAAATAAAATTTCTTTCATGTGAATTGGTATGTCAGTATAGTCTACTACTTTTATTACTTCAACACTTCTATTAAATTGTTTTTTTATTTGTTCAAAAGTCTTATCATCACTTGTAAAACAAATAGTCATACGAGAAATAGATGTATCTTCTGTTGTTCCAACTGTAATTGAATCTATATTATATGATTTACTAGAAAACAAACCTGACACACGTGCTAAAACACCTATTTCATTTTCAACAAATAAACATATCCATCTTTTTTTATTTTCCATTTTACTCTTCCCCCTTATATTCTAAAGTCATTTCATTTAGTGGATTACCTGGTTGAACTATTGGTAATACGTTTGTTTCTCTATCAATAATAAACTCTATAAGAGTTGGAGTTGCTTTCTCTTTTTTCGCTTCTCTTAAGGCTTTTTCTATATCTTCACTTTTAGTAACTCTAATTCCTTTTGCCCCATAACTTTGTGCTAATTTTACAAAATCTGGTACGAATTCAGGACAATTTTTATTTGGTTTGTTACAAGCGATTTCACAACTTTTTCTATAACGTAAACAAGTATGTGAATAATGCTTTTTATAGAACATTTCTTGCCATTGCCTTACATTACCTAAATATCCATTATTTAAAACACATATAGTAATTGGTAATTCATTTACAACTGCAGTTGCTAATTCTTGTATATTCATTTGCATTCCACCATCACCTGAAATTGTTACTACATCTTTATCAGGGTTTCCAATTTTAGCTCCTATTGCAGCAGGTAGTCCATATCCCATTGTTCCTAGTCCACCTGATGTAAGTAATTGTTTTTTGCTATTTATAGTAAGAAATTGTGTTGTCCATAATTGGTTTTGTCCAACATCTGTTGTAATTATAGCTTTTGTAAAAATCTTGTTTATACTTTTTATTATTTTTTCAGGTGACATTCCTTCATCATTCATTTTTATAGGATATGTTTTATTCCATTGTTTTATTTGTTCAACCCATTTACTAATATTTAATGGTTTAGCTTTTTCTAATAAACAATTTATTGCTTTTTTAGCATCAGCAACAATTGGTATATCTACAACAATATTTCTAGATATTGCAGCAGTATCAATATCTACATGAATTATAGTGGCATTTTGCGCAAACTTTTCAATTTTTCCTGTAATACGATCATTAAATCTAGTTCCAATAGAGAATAGAACATCACATTCACTTATTGCATGGTTTGCAGCATAACATCCATGAATTCCTATGTTTCCAACATATAATTCATGTTCAGTATCTATTGCTCCTTTACCCATTATTGTTGTAATTACAGGAACTCCTGTTAACTCAACAAGTTTTGTAAGTTCTTTATTAGCTCTTGCAATATTTACTCCTCCACCTATTAAAAAGACTGGTTTTTTAGCATTATTTAAAACACTTAAAGCTCTTTTTATTTGACCATGATGTACATCTGTATTTGGTTTATATCCTCTAATATTTATTTCATCTGGATATGTATCATCTCCTAAAGCAATTTGTATATCTTTAGGTATATCAACAACAACTACTCCAGGTTTACCTGTTCTTGCAACATAAAATGCTTTTTTTATTATCTCTGCTAAATCTTCACGTTTTCTTACAGTAACTGCATATTTACATATACTTCTAACAATTCCAATGGTATCAACTTCTTGAAAAGCATCATTTCCAATCAAGCTTGTTGAAACCTGTCCTGTAAAGCACACCATTGGAACACTATCATAATTTGCTGTAGCAATTCCTGTAACAAGATTAGTAGCACCTGGTCCACTTGTTACTAGACATACACCAACTTTTCCTGTTGAACGTGCATATCCGTCGGCAGCATGAGCTAATCCCTGCTCATGACGTGGCAATATTACTTCTATGTCTTTTTCACCATATAGTGCATTAAAGAGGTCTATTGCTTGTCCTCCAGGATAAGCAAAAAGTGTATCTACTTTTTCTTCTTTTAATGCTTTTACAAATAATTCTGCACCAGATATCTTCATATACTAATCTCTCCTCTTTTTTTTACATTCTAATATTTTATCATCTTTATGTAAAAAAATCAACATAAAGTAGATATTATATGTATCTATTTAAAGCTCCTTTAGGTCCAAACATACATATATTTGTACATTTAAATCCTTTAAATGTACATCTAGCTCCTGTTCCATATTGTTTTAATTCTTCATATAAATCTTTATTTGTTTCTTTTATATTTTCTAAATATCTATCCAAATTTTCTTTTGTATGGATTGCAATGTCAAGTTGAGCTTCTCCACATAATCTTTCTTTACATTTTAATATAAAGTTCTCAGCCGTTCCTCTTTCATTTATATTTATTAACATTCCTTGTGGATATAAATGTTTTAAAGAATCCATATCTTTTATCCATTCCTTTTCTAATGCTGTTCCCTTAATTATTTTCGGAATACTATATTGGACTTCTTTTAAAATTTGAATTTCATAATCGAGTGTTCTATGTCTTTGGGCTTGTGCAAATTCATCCCATGAAGCTTTATAGTTTATACAGTAATTTTCGCCAAATTCTTCCTTCCTATTTCTAGTTGCAAATATAGAAAGTTTTCTATTTTTAACATCACTATTTAAATCCTCTATATATAGGTCTTTTAAACAATCAACAAATTCTTGTAAATATGGTTTTAACTTTTTATTAAATTCATTATCTTCTGCATTTTTTATATAGTTGTTAAACCAATGCATTATATAATTTATTTGTCTTAAAGAAACTGTATATTCCATTGTTGTTGATGGTGTAAAAATACTAATTAATTTTCTTGCATTTTCTTGAGCCAGTTTTCTTGCTTTCTTTTTATCTATCTTCGGATATTTTTTTATTATTTCAGTTTTATATATATCAATCCATTTTAAATAAAGTTCTTCCTCTTCAGGTGATGTTTTCATTTTTGTATATCTTGCTGATTTTTCAGATGTTGTATACATCTTTTCATTGTTTATAATCATTGCAATAATTTTAGGTACATCTATAAGTCCTAAATTATACATTGGATGATCATAAACACTGTGATGTCCTGATGAAAGAGTCATTTTAGCTCTTCTTTTTGTTTTTTCTATATCTTCATTAAAAAGCTCATCCATTGTTGATGGTAAATAGCAAATTCCTGCTGCTTTACCTGCAAAATTTGTTGCATCTTCTTTATCTAATTTGTATTCTGGTTTCGTTGATCCTAATATTCTAATTTCCATACTTTATTCATCTCCTATATATAAATTATCTTAATTATTTTTTGATTGCTTTGCTGCTTCTACAATATTTGCCATTAACATTGTAATTGTCATAGGACCCACTCCTCCAGGAACAGGTGTAATGTAACTTGCTTTTTTAGAAACGTCCTTATAATCAACATCTCCAACTATAACTTTAGATCCTTCAACCCTATTTATTCCAACATCAATAACTACAACTCCTTCTTTAACCATTTTTCCAGTTATATATTTAGGTTTACCTATTGCAGATACTAATATATCAGCTTGTTTTGTATACTTTTCAAGATCTTTTGTTTTAGAATGTGTTACTATAACTGTTGCATTTTTATTTAATAATAATTGAATCAGTGGCTTTCCAACAATATTACTTCTACCTATTACAACAGCTGTTTTTCCTTCTATTTCAACATTATATTCTTCTAACATTTTTATAACTCCCATAGGAGTACATGAAACAAAAGCTTTATCATTTATTTCTAGTCTACCAATATTTATAGGATTAAATCCATCTACATCTTTTTTTGGATCAATTGTTTCAAATGCTATTTTTATATCTAAATGTTTTGGTAATGGACTTTGAAGTAAGATTCCAGTTATTTCTTCATTTTTATTTAGTTTTTTTATTAAGTCTAATAATTCATCCATCGAAGTATCTTCTGGAAGTAAATATTCTTCAAAAGCTATACCAATATCATTACATGCTTTACTTTTATTTTTTATATAGATTTTTGAAGCCTCATCATTTCCAACTAAAACAACTGCAAGTTTTGGATGTAAATTTTCTTTTTCTACTTCATTTTTTAATTGTTCTCTTATCTTTTTAGATAACATTTTTCCATCTATGATTTCTGCCATATCAACACTCCCTTTTATTTATCTATTATTTTTTTAATATCTTCATCTTCTTTAAGTCTTTCTGTTAAAAAGTAATAAGACTCTTTGTTTTGATTAATAGCTATTTTAGCAAGTTCTTTATCATCTCTTAGCTCATAACTTGCATATTTGATAATTATTCCTTTATTTTCAACAGCTTCTTTTACAACTTCTTTATCGTTTCTTAATCTTTCACTTGCATAATATAATGTCTGTCCATCTTTTTTTACACTTTCTAACATTACTTCTTTATTATCTTTTAGTTTATTAGATATATAACAAGCTGTCCATGGAGCATTTTTTATTGCTAACATTGCAATATCTTTATCATCTTTTAATCTATTAGAAACAAATTCTAAGGCCTCTCCATCATTTTCTAAAGCAGTTTTTACAACTTCCTCATCATCTCTTAATTGTTCTGATGCATATTCTAATAACTTTCCTCTTTTACTTACTTCATATAATACATATTCTTTATTATCTTTATTTTTAATCATGTTTGTTACTTCTATATCTTCCAAGCCTTTACCCTCTTTCAAATTTTGCTATTAATGCTTTTGTTTTAATACCTTGCTCAGTAAACATTTTTTCATGTTCAGTTTCAATATTTTTTTCAAATATTTGGTCTTTGTGTAAATCGTATGTTTTCTTTATGATTTTAAAACCACTTTCTTCAAAATATTTTAAACTAGATTGAAATAAATCATCATCATCAGTTTTAAAATATATTTCTCCATTTGGAATTAAAAATTCTTTATATTTCTCAAGCTGTATAGAATGAGTTAAGCGTTTTTTTCTATGTTTTCCTCTTGGCCAAGGATTACAAAAATTGATATAAATCCTTTCAACTTTATCTTTCTTTTCTAATATTAGTAATATTCTTGAAATATCAAAACGTGTTATTACAACATTTGATATTTCTAATTTTTTTTCATTATATGTATTTTCAATGTTTCTCTTTGCTAATCCTAACATAGCATCTACTAAATCAATTGCTATATAATTTATATTTAAATTTTCTGATGCAAGTTCAGATATAAATGTTCCTTTACCACATCCTAATTCTAAATGTAAAGGTTGACTAGAATTTTTAAAAAAAGTATTCCATTTTCCTTTCCAACTTTCTGGATTATCTATATAAAAAGGACTTGCTTCTAATTCTGGTCTTGCCCATTTTTTATATCGTATTCTCATATTATTGCTCTACTCCTACTTTTATTATTTTTATTTAACATTCTTTTTATTTTTCAATTTTTCAGGTGTTTCTCCATGTTTTTTAAATATTTCCAATGCAATTTTAGCATTTTTAGCCATCATTTTTTTAATTTCTTCATCTTTATTTTCTTTTTTTATTTTTTGTACATCAATTTCACTATTATCCATTTTCAACTCCTAATTTTTTTCGGTATCCTCAATAGATTGTTCTAATTCTCTTAATCTTCTTATAGCTTCACTAGCTTCCTTTCTTTCAAGAGGTGTCAGTTTTTTATAGTTTATTAAAGATTGTTCTATATCAATTTCAACCTCATTTGGTGGTTGTTCTATTTCATCATCATCTATTTCATATTGACTACTAATAATATGATGATCTATTTTATCTTTATCTTTATTTTCAATAACAATTTCTTGTTTTATAAAGCTATTTTAGTTTGTTTATTGTTTCTTACTTTCTGTTGTATTTTTTTTGCAAGGTTTAAATCTTTAGTTTTAGCATATTCATCAAGCATCTTTCTTATTTTTCCTCTTTCAGATTTCATACATTTATCAACATCAACAATAACTATCGGAAGCCTACCTTCCCAATCTCTTGCTGCATTTTTTACTTCTTCTAAATTTTCAATCTTTTTATCATTTTTAAAAGCAATGATATAGTCAGGTTGTTTTTTTACTCCGTTTATTTCTCTTTTTATATCCATTTCATTATAGTTTATTGTATTGTTTATTTGATTATTAGGTGTTCTATATTCTTCATATGCTGATTGAGATACAAATTCATTAGTTGTTGAATATATATCTTGAGTTCCTGATAAAACTAATGAATCTTTTTCAATACTGCTAAATCCATACGAAATATTTGTCCTTTTAGTTGTACCAATCATATCATTTCTTATGTAACTAGTACAAAAATGTTGGCTATCAATTGATGGTCTATTCCAATTAGAATAATAGTTTTCTATGTTATTTCTAGTAAATGGAGATACAACTGTCATTAAAATATTAAAATCTGTCCCTGCTTCATATACATCAAAACCATCTAATTCATTATTTAAATTTTCTATTTTAAGTCCTTCTAATTGTTTTTTGGTTAATTTTTTATTTTCGTGTGGATTATATAAATCATTATTATATAGTTTTGCATATTCATCTTTTAGTTGTCTTTCTATAAATGTTTTGTTTGCAAACTCAATGTCTGATACAGCTTCATAAATTTCTTGTATAACTTTTTCATTTTCTGTATCTCTTATTAAATCTATTGTATGGATAATATTAACTAAATCTTTATCTTCAATAAAATCTATATCTTTACCAAATCTATCAGAAAGTGAAATTGCAAAATCTGTATTCATTCCAAAAATCTTCTGGTAAAGACATTCTTTTTTTGCAGCTAATCCTTCTTCTTTAATTATTGTTCGTATATCTTCATCTGGTTCTTTAAAAGTTTTTTCAATTTTTCTTTGAAAATCACTTTTTCCATACATTACTTCTTGACTTTTTTCTTGTTTTTTTTGATTAAAATTTTTAATGTCGTCAGCAGTTTTTATTTCAAAATAGTTTTCTTTTTGTTGTATTATTTTTGTAAGTTTATCAATATCTATTTCATTTAAATCATCTATATTCTCTATCAATTCCATATAGTTAGACTCTTTAAAACTTTCTAATAACTCTATAGCAAGTATAGTCCAATCTTCAGTCTTATTAGCTGATATATAATTATTTATACATTTACCAAATATATTTAAAGTTTTATCATCAAGACTCAATACCTCACTTTGGATATCATTATATGAACAAATCAAATTTACTTTATCCTCACCAAATAAATTGATATATTTGGATTCTAAAATTCTTAAGTCTATATTTTCTAAAACCTTATTGTTTTTTAAAAACATATTCTTAAGTAAATTTAATTTATCCTTATCAAGTTCTTTAATTTGATTTAATTTTTCATCAGTAACATTTTCATTTATCATTTCATAAAATTCTTTATTATTCATTATTTAACTTATCCTTTAAAAAAACTTATAATTTTTTTTATAATTTTTTTGATTATTCCAACCTTAGGTTTTACTACAACAGGATACCAAGTTTGTTCCTGCTCTACAACTTCTTCTTTGTTTATTTTATCTTTTTTGAACAAATTATCTTGGCTATATTTTTCACTCTTAGTTTTTTCTAATTCTAATAAATATTTTTCATCTTCTTTTATTAGTTTTTTCTTCTCTTCTTTAGTGCACAAGAAATCTCTATATATAATCGCTAATATAGCTCTTGTTTCCTTAGATATTTTTTGTTCATTTATATTTTTTGTAAAATCAATTTCTGAAACATAATTATTATCTTTGTTTTTAGAAACAAATTCAACAAAATCACTAGGTATTTTATTACGCAATTCTTGAGTTAAGTGATTTATGATTTCATACACTTCACTAAAATTTTCCTTTGTTAGTTCAATCATATTTATCTTCCTTTTATTCTATAATATTCCATTAAAATTCTATCATATAACAATTTAAAAAACAACAAAAAAAATAATAAAAACAGTATAATTTTTATAAATTATACTGCTATTTTTTCTATAAATAATCTTTTAAATCTTTCATAAAATTTTCTTCTAATTCGATTATGTCATTTGCTAAACTTTTTGTATTTTCTTCAGCACCAGCATACTCATTTAAATATCTACCAACACTTTTAATTCCCATATTACAACCATCCATCATTAAACCTGCTATTTTCTCATCAGAATCATCTAACATCATCTTCATTTTAGTTTGCATCCAACTTTGTGTTTTTAACATTGGATTAGGTTCTTCTTCTGGATATCCTCTATCATGTAATTCTTTATGAACTATTTTGCATAAATCTTTATGTTGTTTTTCATACCCTTCAAGCATTGCATTAAAATCTCCACCTTTAGCATCTTCAATAACATGAGAAATTCCATCAATTGCCATTTGTAATCCACTATTACATTCTTTTAATAATTTAACCGTATCATCCATTTTGTTTCCTCCTTTTGTTTTAATTATTTCCCTTAATCTTCCTTTTTATTCTTTTCTTTGTATTTATTTATTTTATATGTTAAAATATTTATATATTTTTTTGAAAGGATAAATAAATGTACTTAGAATATATTTTAAAACAAACTGATACATCTGAAAATATAAAAAATATATTGCAAAAGCAATTTAAGATTTCTTCAAGATTATATCAAAAACTATTACGTCACTCATCTATAAAAATAAACAATAATATTTATTATGAAAAAGTACCACCTAAGTTAAATAAAGATGATTTAATTAGAATTGATTTAAATTATGAAGAGGATAATTCAAATATTGTTCCTACTCCAATTAGTATGGATATAATTTATGAAGATGAATGGATTTTAGTTATAAATAAGTCTTCTGGAATTCCAATTCACCCATCTAACTTACATTATAAAGACAGTCTTTCAAATGGTGTTCGTTACTATTTTGATTCAATAGGTTTAAAAAAGAAAATTAGACCTGTAAATAGGCTTGATTTAAATACTTCTGGTTTAGTAGTATTTGCAAAGTGCGAATATATACATTCCATATTAAGTTTACAAATGCAAAATAAAAAATTTGTAAAAAAATATTTAGCAATTGTAGAAGGTATATTTGAGAAAAAAAATGGAACGATTGATTTACCAATTTCTAGAAAACAAGGAAGTATAATTGAAAGATGCATTATTCCAAATAAAGGACAAACAGCAATTACTCATTATAAAGTTTTAAAACAAACAAATAATTTATCTTTAGTTGAATGTACTTTAGAAACTGGAAGAACTCATCAAATAAGGGTTCATATGTCATATATAGGTCATCCAGTTTTAGCAGATTCTTTATATGGTATGCATTCAGATTTAATAGAAGGTCAAGCTTTACATAGTTACTATATTAAATTTATACACCCTATTTTTAATAAAGAAGTCGAATTCACATGTATTCCTTCTTGGTATAAATTATTCCAATAAATAATAATAAAAAAGAGATATTTACAAAAAAGTAATATCTCTTTTTTTTTTAATATTTTTTTATAAAGTTTATAAATTGTTTTGCAACTATTTCTTCTTTTCCATGATAACTATGATCTGCTCCATCAATATAGTTTATATCAGTTTTATCATTTTTTATTAAGCTTCTGATTTTTGATGAATATTGCTCAGCTTCTTGTAATATCATCTCTTGAACATTTCCCCATCTCATAAATATTGGTATTGTGATATTATTTAAGACTTCTAATTTTTCATCTTCAATAGTATTTATAAAGTCAAACTTATGATAATCTCTTGCATATTGTATAAAACTCTTACAACTTATTGGATGTATAAAACTTTCTCTTGGCATTAAATCATATTCTTGACCATTTTTAACTTTTTCCTCAGCTAATTTTAAATAAGTTTCTTTCTTATCTTTTAAAAACACTTTCAATACACTAGGAATATCAACTAAAGATAGTAATATAAGACTATTTATACTTGATAAAATTTCTATATTGTTTTCTTCAATCAGTTTATTGTATGTATAAACAATTTTTGTACATCCCAAGCTATGTCCTAATAAATAAATATTTTCATACCCTAATTCTTTCATCTTCTTTATAGATCCAATAACATCATAATGTGATTCTAAAACATCTTCATAAGCCATTCCACATAAAAACTTTTTTCTTTTTCCATTAACAACTTTTTTTATTGGTCTTATTATTTCTGCTCCTCTATTATTAAAACAAAAATAATCAATTTCGTTATCTGTTGCTTCTTTTGCAAATATATCATTTCTCTTTTTAAAGCAATTACTTGTCATTCCATGTACCATAATAATAACACTATTGCTTTTTACTTTTGATTTGTATAACAACCCCATCAACTCTACTCCATCAGTTGCTAAAAAATCAACTTTTTCCATTTTTTGTTTCCCTCCTTCTAATTTACTTAAATATATCACATTTATTTTCCAAAATACAATACTTTTTTTCTTTTTATGATATAATATGTGTGGTGATAAAAAAATGAAAATATTATTTAAGAATAAGACAAAATATTCTGAAGAATTATATACAAAATACTGCATTTTTCATAATGAAACTAATTTCTTTTTTGCAAAAATGTATAATATTATAATTGTTGGTTTACTAATATTTCTTCTTGTTGTACAAACAAAAAATCATAATTATGATATTATTATTCTAATTGGACTTTCAATAACACTATTTATTTTATGGAGACTTTTCTATCCTATTTATTTAGGCAGAAAAGAAATATCTAGTGAAAAAATAACAAGCCAAAAAGAATATTATTTTACTTTTTATGATAATTATTTCACTATAGAAAATGATAAATATATAACAAAAGTAAAATATAATAAACTTTTTCGAGTTCGTATAACAGATGAATATTCTTATCTTTATACAGATAGAAGATACTCATATATATTAGATAATAACGGCTTTACTTATGGTTCTCTTATCACATTTAAATCCTTTATGCACAAAAAATGTGGTTGGAAATATAAATATTATGATATAATTAAAAAAAATTCTGAGGAGTAAAATATGAGAAATTTTTTTATAATTTTAATAATGAAACTAATACATATTGTACTAAAAATCTTTGGCAAAAATGGTGGTAATCTATTAGGTAAAATTGCTTATGATTGGAACCCAAATATTTTTAAATATTTTAAAATCAATTCTCCAATTATTGCTGTTACTGCAACAAATGGAAAAACTATGACAAACAATGCAATTGGTCATATTTTCAAAACAGCAAATAAAAAAGTAATAAGCAATATAGAAGGAAACAATATGGAAACTGGTATACTTTCTACACTTCTTAAAAATTGCACTTTAACAGGTAAAATTAAAGCAGATTATTTAGTTTTTGAAGTAGATGAAGGATATGTTCCTGTTATATTCAAAGATTTAAAACTAGATACTCTAGTAATTTTAGACTTTTTCCGTGATCAATTAGATAGAAATGGTGAAGTTGAGACCCTTATTTTAAAAATAAATGAATTCTTAAAAACATATAATGGAAATCTTGTTTTAAACAATGATGATCCAAATGTTTCAAGACTTGGAAAAGCTAATCCAAATAATAAAAAAGTTAGATATTTTAGCGTAGAAAAATATGATTTTGCAACTGATAGTATTAAAGAAGCTGGTGAAGGTAAATATTGTCCATTTTGTAGTACAGAATTAAAATATGAATATTATCAATATTCTCATATCGGAAAGTTTGTATGCCCTAACTGTGATTTTGGAAACAATAAAATATCAACATATGCCACTAATGTTAATTTAAAAGATAGAACTTTTGATGTTGATAATATAACATACAACATACGTTTTAATAGTATATATAATATATATAATTTTACAGCTTGTATTTGTGTAAGTTCAATATATAAGATTGAAACAGATATTGTAAAAAAAGCCTTGTCTACTTTCGTATTAAATAATGGAAGATTGGAAGAGGTAAAAATAAACAATGTTCCAACAGTTATAAATCTTGCGAAGAATCCAACAGGAGCAAATGTAAGTCTTCGAATTTTAAATGAAGATGATGATGAAAAAGAATTACTTTTTGTTTTAAACGATAATATTGCAGATGGTTTTGATGTTTCTTGGATATGGGATATTAACTTTGATAAATTAAATAATGTTTCTAGAATAATAACATCAGGTCAAAGAGCTTTTGATATTGCTATCCGTATTAAAACTAGTGGATTTGAAAATTCAAAGATTGAACCGTATCTTTCTTTAGAAGAAGCGGTTAGTAATTTATATAAAACCAATGTAAAAAAATATGTAATTGCAAACTATACTTCCTTACAACCTACTAGAAAAGAACTATTCAAACATAAATAATTGTAAAAATTTGGAGGATTATTTTGATGAAAGAACTAAAAATTTTGTATTTATACCCTGATTTATTAGAGTTATATGGAGATTATGGAAATATACAAGTATTAAAATATCGCATTGAAAAAAGAGGCCTTAAGCCAATAATTGATAGATATTGTATAAATGATAATGCTCCTGATTTTAAATCATATGATATTGTTTTTGCTGGTGGTGGAGCTGATAATGAACAAAGTATTTTATCTAAAGATTTACTAAAATATAAAGATAGTATTAAAGAAGCTGTTAATTCAGGTGTTTTCTTCTTACTAATTTGTGGAGCATATCAATTATTTGGAAAATACTACAAAGGTGTTGAAGGAAATATAGTTGATGGTCTTAATGTTTTTGATTATTATACAGAAGCCATTACAGATAGAAAAAAAAGATGTATTGGTAATATCGTTATTGAAACAACTCTAAATGGTAATCCATATAAAGTAATTGGATTTGAAAATCACGGTGGACAAACTTATGGTATTTCAAATCCTTTTGGAAAAGTCTTATATGGTAATGGCAATAAATTTGGAGATACAGAAGAAGGATTTTTTAAAACTAATGTTATTGCAACATATTTACATGGTCCTCTACTTTCTAAAAATCCTGGAATTACAGATTATATAATTAAATATTGTTTAGATAGAAAATATAATGAAAACATTATTCTTGAACCATTAGATGATAGCTTTGAAAATGCTTGTCGAAATCAATTACTTGAAAAATTTAAAAATCCTCAATAAGAGGATTTTTATTTTGTTATACATCAGTACAATACACATAATCTAATATTACCGTAGGGACTTCTTTCAATCCATTTTCAACAGCAACTTGATAAAGTGTTTTTGACTCTAAAAGATACATATTCTTAGATACAACAAGTGGCTTTTTTAAAAAACCATATGTATATAAATATCTAGAATAAGAGCGATATTCTGATTTTGAAAAACCAACATAATCAAATTTTTTACTTACTTTTATAGCATCAATAGGTAAATAAATTATTTGAAAAGTTATATCTTCTTTTCTTCCTAATACATATTCTTTATTAAGTCTTCCTTTTAACATATTGCGTTCAACACTACTCATAAAGATTTCAGCATCCCGCATAGTCAAATTTTCTTTCAACCATAAATAATCTTTATATTCTGAAATTGTCAAAAAACCTTTTTCACCATTACAGTGCTCACAAGCTGGAACTAGATTTTCAAAAGTTGTCACTCCACCTCGTGTTTGAGGAACAATATGATCTATTGTTAACTTTTCTGGAGGTAAAATTTTACCACAATAGGAACACCTACCAAGTGATTTAACTGCATTTCTTACAAAATGCACATAATCAGACGGATCAAAAATAACTATTTTGCCATCTTCTGTAAGACATGTATGACTGTTAATGATGTTAACAAAGTCATCTTTGTATATCCGCATAGTCATTTGATATACACCTTTCTACAATTTTTTATTATTATATATTATACATATTAAAATAACAATCCCTAAAAACTATATTTTTTAGGGATTGTTATTTTTTTTTATAAATTAGGAAAGGTTTTCTTATTTTTTATTATAAATGTAACACTCTTTGTTTTATTTCTTTTGTTTTTCCAACATTCCAGAAATTTTCTCCTAAGTAACCACATGTTCTTCTAGTTACATTCATTTTTGCTTTATCTTTATTTCCACAGTTTGGACATTCCCATTCTAAATCATCATTTATTATGATTTCTCCGTCAAAGCCACAAACTTGGCAATAATCTGATTTAGTATTAAATTCAGCATATTGAATATTGTCATATATAAATTTAACAAGTTCTTCCATAGCTTCTATATTATGAGCCATATTAGGAACTTCTACATAAGAGATAGCTCCTCCTGTAGACAATGCTTGGAATTCACTTTCAAATTTTAATTTATCAAAAGCTGTTATTTTTTCTCTTACATCAACATGATATGAATTTGTATAATATCCTTTATCTGTTACATCTTTTATTACACCAAAACGTTCTTTATCAACACGAGCAAATCTATAACATAAGCTTTCTGCAGGTGTTCCGTATAATGCAAATCCTAAACCTGTCTGTGCTTTCCAATCTTTAACTGTTTTTTGTAAATGTTTCATAACTCTTATTGCAAATTCATGACCATCTTTTGATGTATGTGATTTTCCAGTCATCAATTTTGTAGTTTCATAAATTCCTATATATCCTAGTGAAAGTGTTGAATATCCATTTTTCAATAATTCATCAATAGTTTCACCTTTTTCTAATCTTGCTATTGCTCCATATCTCCAGTGAACAGGACTTGTATCAGCTTTTGTTCCAAGTAATGCATAATGTCTACACATTAATGCTTCATAACATATTTCTAATCTTTCATCAAATAATTTCCAGAATTTTTCTTCATCTCCATCTGCAACTATTGCTATTTGTGGTAAGTTTATACTTACAACACCTTGATTAAATCTACCTTCAAATTTATAATTTCCATTCTCATCTTTCCATGGAGCTAAGAAACTTCTACAACCCATTGGGCTAAATACATTTCCTTCATAATTCTCACGCATTTTCTTTGCTGAAATGTAGTCTGGATACATTCTCTTTGAAGAACACTTAACTGCAAGTTTTGTTAGATAATCATATTTACCACCTTTTAAGCAGTTATGTTCATCCAAAACATATACAAGTTTAGGGAATGCTGGTGTTATATATACACCTGATTCATTCTTAATTCCTTGATATCTTTGTTTTATAACTTCTTCTATAATCATAGCATTTTCTTCAATATATGGATCATCTTTTTCTAAGTTAAGGAATAATGTTACAAAAGGAGATTGACCATTTGTTGTCATTAAAGTGTTTATTTGGTATTGAATAGTTTGAACTCCAGCAGATAATTCTCTTTTTACTCTATCCATTACTAAACTTTCTATTAATTTTTTATCTAATTTATCTTTATATTTTTTTTGAAGTTCTTTTGTAAATTTTTCTTTACTTCTTCTTAAATATTTTCCTAAATGTTTTAAATCAACTGATTGTCCGCCATACTGATTACTTGCTACTGATGCTATAATTTGTGTAGTTACAGTACAAGCAACTTGGAAACTTTTTGGACTTTCTATCATTTTTCCATTCATTACTGTTCCATTATCTAACATATCTTGTATATTTATTAAGCAACAGTTAAATATTGGTTGAACAAAGTAGTCCATATCGTGAAAATGTAAAATACCATCTTCATGAGCTTTACTTATTTTCTCAGGCAATAGAATTCTTCTTGTTAAATCTCTTGAAACTTCTCCTGCAATATAGTCTCTTTGAGTAGAAGCAAGCATTGTATTTTTATTAGAATTTTCCTCAGCTAATTCTTTATTTTCATTTCTAATTAAACCTAATATAGACTCATCAGTTGTATTTTGTTTTCTAACTAATGCTCTTGTATAACGATATACTATATATTTTTTAGCTAATTCATATTTTTGAATTGCCATTAGTTTTTCTTCAATAATATCTTGAATATCTTCAACTAGAATTCTTTTTTTATTTAATTCTTCAATATATTTAGTAATTTCTTTAATTTCTGTTTTATTTGCTCTTTCTCTTGGTTTAACTTCTTTATTTGCTTTTTCTATTGCTGTGATTATCTTGTCTCTATTATAATCAACTGCTCTTCCATCTCTCTTTATAACTTTCATTTTATATTTCTCCTCTCATTGTTATTGGCTTTATTATATAGCTTTAAAATATTTTTTCTGTTGCAAAAGCAACAAATTATGTTTTGGACATTTGTTCGCTATTTTTTGAGGTCGCTTTCCATTTATTTATCTACACATTTCAAAAAAATTACAATAATATTACATTTATATTACTGGTTTTAATAGTAATTATGTTACTTTTATTTTTTGTTGCATTTGCAACTTTTTTGATGTATAATAACTACAAAAAGGAAGTGTTTTTATGAATTTTAATTTCAATATAAATCAATTTATTGCTGACTTTACAACAAATTGCTCTAGGAAAAATATAAAAACTTTTTCAAAGGGAGAAGTAGTAACTTCATACATACAAAAAAGACAACAATTTTGTATTTTGTTAGATGGTTCTGCTAATCTAATTCGTTATGATCTTAATGGTAATAGAATTATTGTAGATCATTTTTCTAAAAACGATATTTTTGGAGAAGTTTTTTATAATATTACAACTAATAACGAGTTATTTGTCGAAGCAAAACAAAAGTCAAGTGTCTTATTTTTTAATTATAATAATATTTATTCAAAATGCAAAAATAACTGTAAATTTCATGCTACATTAGCATCGAGTTTTGATGAATTAATTCTAGACAAAATAACTGATTTAAATATGAGAATAGAGCTACTTTCAAAGCGCTCTATTCGTGAAAAATTATTAAGTTACTTTAATCTTTTATCAACTAAAAAATTAAACAAATCATTTACAATACCTTTTTCATTGACAGACCTTGCTGATTATTTATGCGTAGATAGAAGTGCAATGATGCGTGAAATGAAATTATTAAAAGAAGAAGGTTTCCTAAAAAAGACTGGTAACAGGATAACATTGTTACAACAATAAATAATTTATTTAAAATTCTCTTGGTCTTAACTCTAAATATATTGGCTTTTCTTCTTTTACCATAGTTGACTTACCATGTCCAGGATATACTATAGTATTATCAGGCAAAACCAATAGTTTATTTATAATAGAATTCATAATGTCTTTCATGCTAGATGTTGGAAGATCTGTTCTTCCCCATGTTCCCCTAAACATTGTATCTCCTGAAAATAAACATTTTTCTTTTTCACAATATAATGAACTTCCACCTTTAGTGTGTCCTGGAGTATGAATTACTTTAAATTGTAGATTACCTATATGAATTAAATCATTATCGTCTAATATTGAATCAGCTTCCAAAACAATCTCAGGTATATCTATAACTCTTGATAAATTTATATCCTTATTATTCAACCCTTCTGCATCATATCTATGAATTAAAACTAATCCTCCACATTTTTCCTTTAATTGTCTAACTCCTAAAATATGATCTCCATGACAATGCGTTAAATAAATATATTTTAATTTACCTCGTACTAAATCAATCATATTTGCAATTTTGTCTACATCTCCTGCTGGATCAATAACCATAACTTCTCTACTTTTTTCATCTGTTATAATATAACAATTTGTTGGATCCCCTATCCATGTATTTATTTTTAATCTCTTAAGTATCATTTGTTTCCCTTTCTATCTCTTTCTTCTTACTTCAAAAACACTATCTACTTTTCTTAATGCCTTAATAACTTTGTTTAATTGTGTTAAATTTTCTACTTCTATTGTTATTTCAATTGTAGCTACAGATTCTCTTGTAGTCTTAGTATTAACTCCTAAAATTTTTGCTTTTAGATTTCCTACTTCTTTTAAAATTTCAACTAAAAGACCTGCTCTATCAGCAGAAAATATTTGTATATCAGCTGTATATATAGCTTCATCTTGTTTATTATACCAACTAACATCAATCATTCTACTTTCTTCTTCAAGCAATTCTTTTACATTTACGCAATCTTTTCTATGAACTGAAACTCCTCTACCTTTAGTTATATATCCTACAATTTCGTCTCCAGGTAGTGGATTACAACATCTAGATAATTTAACCAGACAGTTATCAATTCCTTTTACAACTATACCTGATGAAGATGGTTTTACTTTATTTTGTTTTTTATTAAGTTCTTCAATCTTTTCTTCAACATTTTCTTCTTCATGTTCTTTTCTGTATTCTTGTAACATTCTAGATATTATTTTTACAGAAGACATTGCTCCGAATCCAATTGCTGAATACATTTCATCTAAATTTTTATATTTATATTTATCCAATGCAGGTTTAATATAATTATCTTTAAATAAATCAGTATGAGAATATCCTATTCTTTTTAATTCTCTTTCTATTGATTCTTTACCTTTTTCAATATTCTCAGCTCTATCTGCTTTCTTAAACCAACTTTTTATTTTGTTTTTTGCAGTTGAACTTTTTACAAATTTAAGCCAATCTCTACTTGGTCCTTTAGAATTATCTGAAGTAATAACCTCAACAATGTCTCCTGTTTTTAAAGGTGTAATTATTGGCATCATCTTATTGTTTATTTTGCATCCAGTCATTCTATTTCCAACTTCTTGATGAATTGAATATGCAAAGTCTATCGATGTAGATCCAGTAGGTAATACAATTATTTCACCTCTTGGTGTAAATACATAAACTTCATCTTCAAATAATTCAGTTTTTAAAGTCTCTAAGAATTCTTGAGGATCTTGCATATCTTTTTGCCATTCTAATGACTCTCTAAGCCAAGCTAATTTATCTTCTTCAACTTTAACTGACTGTTTTTTTCCAAAATAACTTGCCTCTTTATATGCCCAGTGTGCAGCAATACCAAATTCAGCAATTCTATGCATTTCAACAGTACGAATTTGTACTTCAAATGGTGTTCCATTCTCACCTAATAATGTTGTATGTATAGATTGATACATATTTGGTTTTGGTACAGCAATATAGTCTTTAAATCTTCCTGGCATAGGTGTATACATTTCATGTACTGTTCCTAATGCTGCATAACAATCTTTAACTGTTTTTACTATAATTCTTAAAGCAAACAAATCATATATTTGATCTAATGTTTTATCATCTCTTTTCATCTTTCTATAGATACTATATAAATGTTTTGCTCTTCCTGTTACATCAGCTTCAATTCTTTGTGATTTTAATTCTACTCTAATATCTTCCATTATCTTTTCGATAAATTTCAAACGTTCTTCTCTTTTTTTGTCAATACCTTCGACTAAATCATGGTATTCTTCAGGATATAGATATTTGAATGCCAAATCTTCTAATTCCCATTTTAAAGAATATAATCCTAATCTATTTGCTAAAGGAGCATATAGTTCCATCGTTTCTTTAGCGTTCATTATTTGCTTATCTCTTTTTAGATTTTTTAGGGTTCTCATTTTATATAGTCTATCTGCTAATCTAATTATTATTACTCTAATATCTTTACCCATTGCAAGGAACATTTTTCTATAATCTTCTACTTGTCTTTCTTCAACTGTCGTAAATTGTAAATTTCTTAATTTAGAAACTCCTACTATCATTTCAGCTAGTTCTTCATCAAAATCATTTTTTATTTCTTCAATTGTTACTACATCTTGTTTTTTAGCATCATGAATTAAAGCAGTACAAATTGATTGTTCATCTAATCCAATATCTGCCAAAATATATGCAACATTAAGAGCTGTTTTCATTGATTTATCAATATTTTCATCTTCTTTTTCTTCTAGTTTTGTTTTAGCATAATTATATGCTTTCATTATTATTCTAGAATCTGTTCTCTTGCTGTTTTCTTTTTTCTTTGAAATAACATCTTTGATTTCAATTTCTTTTGTCTTATTTTCCATAGAATACTAAACTATTCTCCTTTCCTTGAGTATCTTGTGTTATTTTAAACCTCTCATTATATCTTTAATATTTATTTGAAGATTTTGAGTTCCTCCAAATGAATTTATCTCTAATGAACCTACTACGTCAATTTTATCTCCAATTCTATAATCTTCTGCTAAATCTCCCAAATTGAATCCAATAGCTTCAATTATTGTATTATTGCTTTTTAATGTTATTTTTAAATGTTTACCTTCTGATAATGTTCTAATTGAATCAATCCTTAAATTTTTAAATAGAAATATAGGTGTTTTATTTGCCTCTCCAAATGGTTCAAGTTGTCTTAAACTATCAACCATTTCTTTATTTACATCTTCTAATTCTATTTTTGCATCTATAGGAATTATAGGAACTATATCTTCAATATGTTCTTCTTGAGCATATTTCTCAAAAAGTTCCATAAATTCTTTTATATTTTCTTTTTTTATAGTAATTCCAATAGCCATTGCATGTCCACCAAACTTATCAATTGTATTTTGACATTTTTGTAATGTTTTGTATAAATCAAAACCTGGTATACTTCTTCCTGATCCTTTTGCTTCATTATCATCTAAACAAAGTAAAATACTTGGTTTAAAATACATATCTGTTATTTTTGATGAAACAATTCCAATAACACCATGATGCCAGTTGTTTCCTGCTACAACAATTGTTCTTTTATTTTCTTGGTTTTCTTTTTTTATTTGTTCTAACGCATCTTTAAAAATTTCTTTTTCTATTTGTTGTCTTTTTGAATTATACTCATTTAATTGATATGTCAACTTGTCTATTTCATTTATATTTTTAGATAAAAATAACTGTAACGCTTTATCTGCATCACCCATCCTACCACATGCATTTATTCTAGGTGCTACACCAAATGAAATAGTCGAAGAATCAATCTTTTTATATCCTGATGACATTAGAATTGACCTAAGTCCTAAATTTTTAGTTTCTTTAACTAATAATAATCCTAATTTGGCGATAACTCTATTTTCATCTATTAGTGGAACAATATCTGATATTGTTCCTATACAAACAATGTCTAAATATTTTAGATATTGTTTTTCATCTAGATTTAGTTTGATTCCTAAAGCTTGTATTAGTTTAAAAACAACTCCAACACCTGCTAATTCTCTAAAAGGATATTTACTATCTTTTCTTTTTGCATCAACTACTGCGAGTGCCTCAGGTAATTCCTCTCCAACTTCATGATGATCTGTTACAATCGTTTCAATTCCTAGTTCTTTTGCATAGTCTATTTCATTTTTACATGAAATACCACAATCTACTGTTATTATCAATTTATATTTATTTTTAGCAATTGTTTCAATAGCCTTTTTGTTAAGCCCATAACCTTCGTCTATTCTGTTAGGAATATATGTGTCAATATTAAGTCCTCTTTCTTCTAAAAAGCTTTTTAAAACTGTTATACTAGTAATTCCATCAACATCATAATCTCCATATATAATAAGCTTTTCTTTCTTTTCAATAGCTTCTATTATCCTATTTATTGCTTTATCCATATCAGGCATCAAAAAAGGATCATAAAAGTCACTACGTGTTGGGTTTAAAAACTTTCTTATTTGTTCTTCTTCTACTATCCCTTTATTTACTAAAATTTTTGCTAAAAGTGAATTGATATTATATTTATTTTTTAATTCTTCTATTTGTGTTTCATTTGCTTCAAATAATTCCCATTTTTTTCTCATATTCCTCTCCTAAGATACTATTTTGTATTATTGTATAACATTTTGTCTTTTTTTTAAATAGTTTGTAGTGATTTTTCTTGTTTTATTAAAAAAACTTACTTAAAATTAAGTAAGTTTTTCATTTATTTTAATTATTGTTGTTGCATTTGCTGTTGTTGTTGCATTTGTTGTTCTTGTTGCTGTCTTAACATTTCTTCTTGTTGCTGCTGTTGTTGCATTTGTTGTTCTTGTTGCTGTCTTTGTTGTTCTTCTTGAAGTAATTGTTCTTGCTGTTCTTGAGTTAACTCTTGTTGTCCTTGGTTCTGTTGTTGTTCTTGTCCTTGTTCTCCTTCATTTCCTGTTTCTTGATTTTCCTCATTTTCTTCATTAGTATCTGAACTATCTTCTTCATTTATTCCTATTTGATCTAGATAGTCAATTACACTCATTTTTTGATTATTATAATTCATAAAGTATTTATATTCTCCACCTTCATAAATCATATAAATATCATCAACAACTGGTGCAAATAAAGGTTGTCCTGACTCATTAATTAGAGCATATTTTTCATTTTTACAAGCTACTACAACATTATATTCTGGTACAACAAGTAAGTTAATTGCATTTTTATTATTTGAAGCTATATATCCAAAACTATCGTAATATAAATCTATAACAGTATTTCCTTTTTTATCTACCATTCCCCATGTATCATCTTTACATACAGGTATTAAGTTATCCACTAATAAATATTTATTTTTTATGTTGTTATCTTCGAATTTTGATAAATCAATGCCAATTTCATCATATTCAACTGGTACTTTCGAAGCGCCATTTAAATCTATAATTCCATATTTATTTTCTTTTTTTACAATATATAACCCAGCATCTTTATCAATTAACTCAATCTTATTATAATTTACTTGTACTTTTGTTTTTCTCTCTTTTGGTGATACAACTCCATACTTGTTATCAGCTTCTACTATACAATCTTCTAAACCTGGTAAATATTCGATACTTTTATATTTTGTATCAACAATTAGTTCACCTGTTCTTTCATCAATTATGCCTACAGTATCTCTATCTTTTCTTACTACTAACATATTATCAAAAATTGCCTTTTGATTAACAAAAGTTTCATCTAATTGCTCATATCCATATCCTAAAACTAAAGAATTATATTGTAATACTTTATATGTTAATGTTTCTATTTGTACTTGTTTTGTTGATACATCATATTTTAATGATGTATTAAATACATTTTCCATTTCTTCTGAATTAATATACAATTCTCCATTAAAAGCCCTTACAGGTTCTCTCATATCTGTATATCTATATACATCAGTATCACCAGTTAAATCAATCTGATAAATTCTTTTATCATTTAAGCTTAAATTTACGGCTTCATTGTCATTTACAACATAACATTTACTAGCTTCTTCAGATTTATTTTTATATTCACCATTATATGCTTCATAACCTATAAATTTTGATATTCTTTTAATAGGCACATATATCGTTCCATCTTCTTCAATTCTTAAAACATTAAGCACATCATTATTAGGTTGACCATCTACTAGTGCTGTCGTTTGTACCTCTCTAAATGAAAATAAAGCTGCAACTATTCCAATTATACATAATAGTAATATTATTATAACTGCCAATATTATTTTCTTCATTTTCCCTATTTTTTTCTCTTTTTTTTCTTTTTCAATAAAGCTTTCTTCAATTATATTCATTTGTAATTCCTCCCTTATTAACTAATTAATAAATTAGTTAATATATCCATACTTTTTATAGAATTCATTTTTGAAGGTAAATAAATTGTCGTTTTCTATTTCTATTCTAACTCTTTCCATAAGTTTAGTCAAGAACTTCAGGTTATGTATTGATAATAATCTTACACCTAAAATTTCATTTGTTTTTATTAGATGACGTATATATGCTCTTGTATAGTTTTTACAAGTATAACAATCACATTCATTATCTAATGGTCTCCAGTCTCTTTCATATGTAGCATTTCTTACTACGATTTTTCCATTCCATGTCATCGCTGTTCCATTTCTTGCAATCCTTGTTGGCAAAACACAATCGCACATATCTATTCCTGCTATTGCAGCTTCTATTAAATAATCAGGTGTTCCTACTCCCATTAGGTATCTAGGTTTATCTTT
>CANQQC010000018.1 GCA_947625925.1 uncultured Clostridia bacterium
AAAAAGAAGCAACGAAGCAAAAAATAATTTTTGAACTTGGTAAATATACAATAGATGGAGTAGATTTTCCAAAAGATGATGCTACAGAAAAAATAACTGATGAGTTAATATGTGAAGAACAAAATAAAGACTTATTGGTACTATATCCATTTTTACAAAAAGAATATAATATGGACTGTACAAAGAAATCTTCAACAGATTTAGTTAAAAATTTACAAAAAGAAGAATATGAAATAAAAAATAATAAAAATTTATCAAAAGAAGAAAAATCATGTCTAATTAAAGATGCAAAAGATATGTATTGTGAGTTGATATATAGACGATTAGAAGAAGATTATGAGGAAATAAATAAATTAAGAGAAAATATTGGTAAAGAAAAAACAAATAAAATACTAATAGAAGTTTTAAAATATTTCAAAAATGAAAAACAAAGAAAAATTAAAATAATAAATGATAATAAAGAAATATCAAGAGATTTAATAGAAAAAGAATTGATATTAAGTAATGAAGAAATAGAAGAATATTATGATAAAAGAAATAGATATATTGAAAAAATATATAACAATAATAAATCTGTAGATACTATTAATAAGAAAAATGATTTTATAGATAGAATAAAAGTTAATAAAGAAAATTTAAATTCTACTTTTAAAAATAAAGAAAATATAGATAAAGATATTGAAGATATTATACTTTAAAAGGAGAGATAAAAATGTTAGCATATATAAAAGGGACATTAGAAGCAAAGATGAAAGGGTTCGTTGTTATAGATGTAGGGGGACTAGGATATAAAGTTTTTATGTCAGATGTTGGTATGGATAAACTAGGAAAAATTGGAGACAAAGTTAAAGTACATACGTATTATCAAGTAAGAGAAGATGATGTAAGTATATTTGGATTTAATACTAGTGAAGAACTAATAATGTTTGAGTTAATGATTTCAGTTAGTGGAATTGGTGCAAAGACAGCATTAGCAATGTTAGCTGTCATCGAACCTTCAAAATTTGCTCTTGCTGTTATATCAGAAGATGTGAATACTTTGACTCGGAATCCCAGGAATTGGACCTAAATCTGCCAAAAGAATTATATTAGAATTAAAAGATAAAGTTAAGAAAGAAGAGCAAATAGCTCAAGCTGAAAACTCTGAAATTCAAAAAGTAGTTATAAATGACAACAAGATTTCTGAAGCAATTTCAGCACTTCAAGTATTAGGATATAACAAGAAGGATATTGAAAAAGCATTAAGTACAGTAGATATGAGAGAAATGACAATAGAAGAAATAATTAAAAAAGGTTTATCAATTTTGTCATTGTAATAATAGGAGGAAGTTGTGAATTCAAAAGAACCATTAGCTTTTCGTATGAGACCAAAAAGTCTTGACGAATATGTAGGACAAGAACATGTCTTAGGAAAAGATAAAATATTATATAGAACAATTAAAGCAGATCGTTTATCTAGTATTATATTATTTGGACCACCTGGTTGTGGAAAGACTTCATTAGCTAGAGTAATTAGCAAAACAACACAATATAAATTCTATAGAATAAATGCAACTACAGCTGGAGTATCTGATATAAAAAGGGTAATAGAAGAAACTAAAAACTTTATGATGAATCCAGTTGGTAAAAGCATTTTATTTATAGATGAGATACATCGTTTTAATAAATTGCAACAAGATGCTTTATTACCATATGTTGAAAATGGAATGATTATACTTATAGGAGCAACTACAGAAAATCCATTTTTTGAAGTTAATAAGGCTTTAATATCTAGATCTATGGTTATCAAGCTTGAACCTTTAACAGAAGAAAATATATATACAATTTTAAAAAATGCTTTAAAAAGTAAAGATGGTTTAGGTGAGTTCAATATAAAAATAAAAGATGATACATTAAAAAAATTAGCAACTATTTCTGGTGGTGATGTAAGAACAGCTTTAAATGGATTAGAAGTTGCAGTACTTACAACAAAGATGAATGATAAAGGTTTTATAGAAATTACAGATGAAGTGATAAAAAATAGTGTACAAAGTAAAAAAGCTATTTTCGATAAGAATGGTGAAGTACATTATGATAATATTAGTGCATTTATTAAATCAATGAGAGGTTCAGACACAGATGCAGTATTATTTTATTTAGCAAGAGCAATAGAAGGACGGAGAAGATCCGATGTTTTTAGCTAGAAGAATTGTAATTTGTGCAGCTGAAGATGTTGGAATGGCAAATCCTAATGCATTAGTTGTAGCAAATAGTGCTATGCAGGCAGTACATATGGTAGGTATGCCAGAAGCAAGAATTATACTAGCCGAAGCTGCTGTATATGTGGCTCAATCAAAAAAATCAAATGCAGCATATTTAGGAATCGAAAAAGCATTATCAGATGTTAAAAGTAAAGATACAGGAGATGTGCCAATGCATATTAGAAATGCTGCAGCAAAAGGAATGGAAGAACTAGGATATGCAGAGGGATACTTGTATCCACATGATTTTCCAAATCACATGGTTAAGCAACAATATTTACCAGACAAAATGTTGGGAACAGTTTATTATAAAAAAGACGAAACAGCAGAAAATAATAAAAATTTTAATAATTGATAAAAAAATGGATAACCTACTAAAAAGTAGGTGTCTTTTTTTATGTTTAAAAAAATTTTATTAGGGATTGTTGCAGGTTTTGTAAGTGGATTATTTGCAACAGGTGGAGGAATGATTTTAGTTCCTGCATTTATATATTTTTTAGGAATGGAAGATAAAAAAGCTCGTGGTACTTCAACACTATGTATTTTAGTTATGGTGTTAACAAGTGGTTTTTTCTACTATAAAAACGACTATATAAATTGGAATATTGGAATAATGTGTGCAATAGGTGGAGTAGTAGGGGGATTTTTTGGAGCAAAGCTTTTGAAAAAAGTATCTGAAAAAATTTTAAAAATTATGTTTTTAGGATTTCTAATTTATGCATCAATAAAAATGTTGATATAAGGGGGAAATATGATAGAAATACTGATTGGCATGATTTCTGGTGTAATAACAGGAACAGGAATGGGTGGAGGTACTATACTAATTGCATTACTTACTTTGTTTAAAAGTTTAGACCAACACGTAGCACAAGCAACTAATTTAGTTTTTTTTGTTCCAACTTCAATAGTTGCTATTTTAATGAATATAAAAAACAAAAATGTAGATATAAAACTAGCACTTATTATTTCGTTTTTTGGAATAATTGGAGCTATTGTTGGAGCAAACATTGCTATGAGAGCAAATGTAGATATTTTAAAAAAATGTTTTGGAATATTTCTAGCAATAATTGCCATACATGAAATATATACCATATTAAAAGGGTATATAAAAGGTAAAAAAATGAAACAATAAATTAAGATATAAAAAGGAGGTATAGTTAGATATGAAATTTATAAAAGGTGTAATGATTGGAGGATTACTTACAACAGGAATGATCATGATGTATTCAGAAGCTAGTAATCAAACAAAGAAAAAAGTCATGAAAAAGGGAAGATGTTTAATGAAAAAAATGGGAATAATGTAAAAAAAGAGTAATAATTTATTTTTAATAAATTATTACTCTTTTTAATATTAGTTTTCTAATAATTTTAAATCCATATTTTCAATCATGTATTTATTTGTTTCAGGATTTAATTTAAAACCAAATAATACATTTTCAAGACTATCTGCATTTTGTCTTAAATCAGTTGTATATAGAATTCTTATTTTATCAATATTAACATTGTTAGTTACAATTTCTCTAAAAACTTCTGGCATATGTTTGTCATCTTCACAAACTAAAATTAGTTGAGGTATTGCATTAAAATTTGAATCACCTGGTACAAAATTATCATAGAAATCATTATACAAACGCATTCTTTCTACTAATTTTTTTTGCCAATTCTCTTCTCTTCTTATAACTTCAAATAAGAAGTTTATAGATTTTTGATTCTTTGTTAATTTTATAGAGCCACCTGTGGCTTTAAATGTTTTTCCAGCAACTTTTGCAGTAATTGCAGGTTTAACAGTATAACCATTAAAAGCTTGAACTTTTCTTGAAAAAGCGATTAATACTTGATTACCAGCAAGTCTTTTTTTAATCATTGAGACAGGTTTTGTATTATCAGAAGGTTGCCAATGACATTCTTCTTCTTTTGAAGTTAAAAGATATTTACCCATCTTTTCTAAACAATATATCCTATAGATCCCTTTTCCTTCTTCAGAATTAAAATAGTATCTTGTTAGTATTTTTGATTTTATAAGTTGTTCTAATTTATTATTTAACTTGTCTTGTGATTTTATTTCAAATCCTCTTTGAGTTAAAATTTGAAATAATTGTCTTGAAGTAATAAATTCAAATTCATTAACTATGTCTAAAATTGCAAAATGAATATCAGAAATATGACCAATATTGATTTTATGAACGATTTGATTCATGGAAACATATCCATCTTTACCATCAAAAGTTTTTATTTCACCTTCTCTAATTGCAAAAGGTGAGACTGTTGCCTTAATTTGATCATCATTTATCATTTTATATATTTCCTCCTTATAGTATTACTAACTTAACTTTCTTTTTATCAGTATCTATTTTTTTTATATATACATCTACTTCTTTTCCATATTCTAAGCCTTCTTGATATTCAGCCATTCCAACTAAATTAGGAGTTAATTCAACAAAAATTCCATTTTTATTTTTTTCAGTTTCTTTTATAATACCCTTTACTTTAGTTCCTTGTTCAAATTTTTTAGCATTTTCTTCCCAAGAACCAAATATTTCTTTATAAGAAAGAATAACTCTGCCTTCTTCTTTGTTTATAGATTTTACTACAATATCAATTTTTTGACCGAGTTTAAGCCTTTCTGCGGGTGTTCTTATTCTTGCAACTGATAAGTCTTCAATGTGAGCCAATCCAACAAGGCCATTTTCTAATTCTATAAAAGCTCCATAAGGTTGAAAACTTTTTACAGTACCGGCAACTCTTTTTCCGACTTCTAAATCTTTTAAAAGATTATTTCTATTTAAATTATTCATTAGTATTCTCCTCATAATTCATTTGTGTAAGCTTATTATATATTTTTTAAAAAATTTTTTCAATATTTTTTATCTCTTTTTCGGATAAATATCTCCATTGTCCTAATTTTAAAGATTTCACACTTAAAGTTCCAATCTTTGATCTATGTAATGCAAGTACCTTTTTATCTATACTATTACACATTTTACGAACTTGTCTATTTTTACCTTCGTGAATTTTTATCTCTATTCTAGAAATATTTTTTTCATTATCAATTTTTAAAATTTTGACTTTTGCAGGTTTTGTAACATATTCTCTTCCATTATCATCTATTTTAACACCTTTTTCTAATTGGTAAATATCATTATCATTAATTATTCCCTTCAAAGTAACATTATATGTTTTTTCAATTTCGTGTTTAGGATGAGTGATTTTATAAACAAAATCTCCATCATTACTTAATAATAATGCACCAGAAGTATACATATCTAGTCTTCCAACAGGTACTAATCTTTCTTTTACTTTTACTAAATTAAGAACAGTATCACGATTAAATTGATCTGATACTGTAGTTACATAGCCAATAGGTTTATTCAAAAGAATATATATTTTTTTTGATGGCTGTTTTAAAATTTTCCCTTTATATGAAATTATATCTTTATCAGGAGAGATTTTTATACCTAAAGTGGTAACTTGTTTTCCATTAACAAAGATGTCACCATTAAGTATTATCTCTTCACATTTTCTTCTTGAGGCAATGCCACATTTAGCCATAAATTTTTGTAGACGAATTTCTTCCACTTAAAAAACTCCTTATTTTAAAACATTATTGATTAAATCATTAAAATATTGGGGAAGAGGTGCTTCTAAAAACATTTTTTTTCCAGTTGATGGATGTTTAAAACAAAGGCTTTTTGCATGTAAACATTGACCTTTTATTCCCCACTCATTTTTACCATTTGAGTAAACTTCATCACCAATTATTGGATACTTAATTTGAGATAAATGTACTCTTATTTGATGAGTTCTTCCTGTTTCAATTTTAACTTCTAACAAAGTACAATTTGAATTAAAATATCTATTTAAAACTTTAAAATGTGTAATAGCATTTTTACCATCTTGAGAAACAGACATTTTCTTTCTATCTTTAGTACTTCTTGCAATAGGCATATTTATTGTTGCTTCATTTTCTTTAACAATACCTCTTACTAATGCTATATATGTTTTTTCAATCTCATGATTTTTAATTTGTTCACTCAAATTGATATGTGCTTTATCATTTTTTGCAACAATTAAAATACCAGAAGTATCTTTATCTATACGATGAACAATTCCTGGTCTAATTTCTCCACCAATTCCTGATAGTGAATCTTTACAAATTGACATTAAAGCATTTACAAGAGTGCCATCAGGATTACCATTTGCTGGATGAACAACAAGACCCTTTGGTTTATTAACAACGATAATATCATTATCTTCATATATGATTTCTATAGGTATGTCCTGAGCTTTTATAGTTAATTCTTTTGGAGCTTCTATTTTAATAGAAATTTCATCTCCCAATTGAACCTTATATGAAGCTTTTGTTTTTTTATCATTTACTAATATGTTTTCTTGTTCTATTAGCTTTTGAATCATAGAACGAGACAAGTCAGGTTCTTTTTCTGATAAATATACATCTATTCTTTTATTTATTTGATCTTCTACAGTATACTTTTTCAAAATTATTTCTCCTTGTTTTTGTTATCTTTATTTTTTTTGTCTATATCTTGAAATCGATTTTTTCTTTTTTCTTTATTAGAGCGTATTTCGATTACACTAAAGGCAGCAAAAATTGCAACAAAACTAAACCATCCAATTATTATAAAAATATCAGCTATATTTATGACAGGTAATAGTTTAAAATCAATAAATTCTACAACATAACCTCTAAATAATCTATCTATTGTATTACTTATACCACCTGCAATAATAAATGATAAAAATATTCTTATTTTTGTACTAATAAATTCATTTTGACTTATAATAAATTTAAATAAGACAGCTACTACAATTAAATTTGTTAAAACATATGAAAAAGTTGAATCAGATCCAACCCCATAAGTTCCACTTCTATTTTGAGCAATATGTAGATTTAAAAAGTTTGGGATTAAATCAATATTTTCATATTTGAAAGCTATAAATTTTGTAGCTTGATCTATTAAAATTATTAATAAGATGATTGCAAATAAAATTGCAAGTGTTTTTTTTGTATATCTAGGTTTAGAACTAGTAAATACATCTTTTTCTTCTTCCATAAGTTAATTCCTTCCAAATTCATATTAAATATTTTGTCTCTTATATATTATAAAATGGTCATCAGAATATAATTCTTTGTAATTTGAATCATTTGTTTTTTCAATAATCATATTAACTTTTGAGTCTTTGAAAAGTATAACATGTGTTATATCGTATTTATCAAAAACATCATCATAGAATTTACTAATATTTGAGACTTCAATGAAATCCATAAAAATATCATCTTCAAGACCATTAAATTTAGGTGAATATAAATCTGCTCTTGAATCAATAAATACAGGTATACCACGTAAAAGCATATAGCTACCATAGTTATATTCATTGAAAAATCTTGCTTTTCCCAAATCAATATTTTCTAAAATGAAATCACAAGCTTGAACTGGATATGATTTTTGTTCAATAAATTCATCATCAAATTTATCCTTACATTGATAATAACTCAAACAAAGAGTTAAACAAGAAGCTAAAACTAGAGTTTTTATATCTGAAAAGAAATCATTAAATCCTTTTTCTCCATTTTTAAAGTAAACATTTACAAAATTTACCAATAGTTTTGCAAGAATAAGTGAGCCTATAATTGAAAACATTGATAATTGTCTTCTAGATAGAAGCATTAAATATGTTAATCCACCTAGCATCAATAAATCACACAGCTTAATTTTTATTTTAGTAAATATTAAGATTGCTAAAAATATAATTAAACTAACAAGTATTTCTGTATGATTTGATAATGTCATTGGCAAATGTTCATTTATATTTTCTATAGTATTTGTTTGCATTGTTTTAATAAGATAAGTAAAAGGAGTAGTTCCAATTGGTGTAAGAAAACCTACTAAAACACATGCAATTAATATGACTATTAACCATTTTGTGTTTTTGTTTTTAGTGATACGAATCTTATATGGATTTTCTAAATCTTTATCTCTTACATTTTTAATTTTCTTATTTTGATCTTGAATTTGTTTTTGCTTTTCTTGTAATTTAGAAAGTTTTTCTTTATTTTTGTTTTTATTTTTTAAAGATTTTATTCTTAAATTTAATATAAATAAAGATATTTTTCTATAAATTAGGATATCGGCACCTAATGAAATTAAATATTCTGCAATATATGGTAAAAACATAATAAATAAAAATAGCCATACTGCACAATGAAGATTTGCTATTAATAAAGATATTATAACTAAACCAATAGCATATCTTATCTTTCTATTTTCTAAAAACATTTCAATACAATAAAGAGCCAATACAAATAAGATGAAAGTAACTAATTGTGCTCTAGCTGTTATATATCCTTTTATTAAATATAAAGCTCCTATAGTTGTAACAAAAGATATTAAGTTATTTTTTGAAATTTTAGAACTAACAAGATATAAAGATATACCTAATATACATGACAATATACATGTAGTTATATAAATTCCTTTAAAATCAAATAGCAAGAATATAAAGTAAGTTAATAAATCATATAACCAATGTGGATATGTGTAAGGTAAATTATCATGCCATGAAAAATGGTCTTGCATGTCTATACCATATTTTGAAATTTGTTCACCAACCTTTATAGTATAAAAAGTATCATTTTGCATAGATACCGGTGTAATTGAAATACAAAATATGGCAATTAAAATTATAGATACTATGATTGTTAATTTTTTTTTCATTATTTGCACAAAACTCCTATCTAAGTATAATTTTCTCGATTATACCAAATATTATAAAAAAAAGCTAGTAAAAACAAAAAATCGGCAAGAATACTTGCCGACAATATTTTTATATTATATTAAACAGCTTCTTGGTTTTCAGTTTCTGAAGCTTCTTCATTTTCTGAATCATTTTCGTTAATCAATTCAAGGCTTCCTACAGATACTTCATATGCAACTCTAGTTTCAACTGTTCCATCTTCGAATTTCTTTTCATAAGTTCTAGATTGAACTCTACCTACTATTTTTACTTGAACACCAACTTCAATGTTTTGACAAAATCTAGCATTTCTTCCCCAAGCAATGCATGGAATATAATCAGATTTGTTGTAAGCTCTATTAACTGCTAATAGTAAATCTGCAATTTCTCTTCCAAATGGTGTTTGTCTGTAAATAGGTTTTTTACATATATAACCTGTTAATACAACTTCATTTGTTACGGTTTCTTTTTTAACCATTTCATTTTCTTCATCATTGTTTTCATCAACTTCAACGATGTCTTTTGCAAAAACAGTTAAGATAAGTCTATTTTTTTGTTGTTCATAACTATTATAAGACCTAAATTGTCCTTTAATTAGTAATGTTTTACCTTCTTGTAACATTTCATCATTTATCAATCTTTCTGATACTGTAACTGGAATGATATCAGAATTCCCACTTAAACGAGGAATAGATAAACTAAAAACAAAAAATCTTTCTCCGTATATTTCATGACTGAAAGTTTTTTCTCCTGTAACTTTTCCAACTAGTGTTAAATAGTTGTTTTCTAAATAATTTGTATCCAACATAATTTCCTCCTAATTTATATAAATTTTATCAAATGTACTCTTTCCTTATGCGTTCTCTTGTTAATACAGTTACTATTATACAACATTTTTTTGGATTTGTCTACATAAAAAGTTAAAAATATCCAAAAAAGTTAGAGTTTTACAGTAGTTCAAGAATTATTTTTTTGAATAAATGATTTTTATTATATATTCAACCAAAATTTTATATAGTTTAAAATTAGTTGGATTTTTAGTTTTTATACATTTTTCTTCCATCTCTTGAATATCATTATTAGATTTTTTTATATTATGTTGCAAAGATATAACAAACCCATTTTCTGAAATACTTGAAACTGTTACAGTTGCTTTTTGATTAAGACCAAAGGTAATAATTGTACATTCTTTATTAAATGAAGGTATGGTATGTGAATTAAAATCACTATTTATAACTAAATATGAACTCTTTTTTATAATTTCATCTAAATAAATAGATTGCTTTTTAGAGTGTTTTAATTCTCTACAAAAAATTATTGTTTCAAAAACAATATTTCTCATATTTTCTATATTATTTTCGTTAATTTCAACAATAGATATTGATTTAGATATATCTTTTTTCTCAAAAGTTTTTCTTATATTTTTAAAATCTCTATCATTTGCAACTATACCAACAAAAGACATTATTTTCCCCTTATAAACAAAACTAAGTATATTATTTCCAAAAATAGAAACTATATACAAGTTGATGTTTAAAGATTTATTTCATTTTTAGAATTATTAGTGTATGTATTAATAGAAGTAGGAACAGTATTTTCAGAGTTATCTTGAAACACTTTAGTTGCACAAAATAAAATTACTACAGTTAGAAATGAAACAATATATGCACAAATTTTTTCTTTATTTAAAACAAATACCATATTTATCCTCCTTATTGTTATTTAATATATATGATAGAAACTAGATAAAATATTACAATAAAAAGGATATCAAAATTTGCAACTTTCAACATTTTTCAACATATTATATAATAAGTAGCTTTAAGTTACGAATATGTAAGAAAGGAAGAGTTTTAATATGGAATATGAAGAAAAAAAACCTGTTAAATGTCCAGAAATAGATGTTGATGGAAGCATTTCTGGAGGTAAAGAGTTTGATTTAGATATTACAATTCCTGTAGACGATAGAGACTTTATATATGGAATTGTAAAAAATAGTTATAAAGAACCAGTAAAAAATGCAGCAGTAAAATTAGTTGAGGTTGTTTGTGAAGAGGGAAAAAAGGAAAGAAAACCAATAGGTCATACTTTTACAGATAAAGAAGGAGAATTCGTATTTGGTCCTTTATGTCCAGATAAGAAATATGCTGTTCAAATATGGGCAAATGAAACTAAAAAAATAAAAATATGTTCAAAATGTAACAAAGATGGATTCTGCTTAAGAGGAAATAAACATGATAGATGTGACTGTATAGCAAAATCAGGAAAAGACTAATATAAAAGTCGACATTGTGTATGTCGACTTTAAAAATATACATAAAAAAACATGAATGAAACTTTACAAATTATTAAAATTATGATAAAATAGCAATGTTTTAGAAATAGACAACCTATTTTTAAATCTCTACTCACTATAAAAAAGTGGGTTATCAATCCAAAGGGAGGTGAAAATAATGAATAAATACGAAAGTATAATCATTGTTAATCCAAATGTAGAAGAAGCAGGTTTAAAGGAACTTGAAGAAAAATTTACAGGGTTAATAAATGAAAACGGAAAAGTAGAATCTGTTGAAAACATGGGTAAGAAAAAATTAGCTTATGAAATTAAAAAGAATAAAGAAGGAATATATATGTTATTTAATTTTGAAGCTAAACCAGATTCTATAACAGAACTTGAAAGAGTTTATAGAATAACAGATGAAATAATAAAATTCATCGTAGTTAGAAAAGAAGACTAAAATAAAAAGGGGCTTTAATTAAAGTAGAGAAAGGTGATACAGTAATGAATAAAGTAATTTTAATGGGAAGACTTACAAGAGATCCCGAAGTAAGATACACTCAAACAAATAATACACTAGTTGCTTCATTTAGCTTAGCAGTTAATAGAAGATTTCAAAGTCAAAATGGAGAAAGACAAGCAGATTTTATTAATATTGTAGCATGGAGCAAAACAGGTGAGTTTTGTAGCAAATACTTTAAGAAAGGTCAACAAGTAGGAATAATTGGAAGAATCCAAACAAGAAATTGGGATGACGACCAAGGTGTAAAGCATTATGTAACAGAAGTTGTTGCAGAAGAAGCATATTTTGCTGATAGTAAAAGAGAAGGTGAAAATGCAATGGGAGGATCTTTCGAAGATACTTTTGGAACAACAACTCCAGGAAGTACTGGAGGAGACTTTGATGTATCTTCAGATGACGACCTACCATTCTAATTTGTGAAGGGAGGAATATTGAAATGGCAGATAAGAAACCAAATAAAAGAAATAAAAATTATGATGATGATTATAATCCAAGATTTAGAAAACAAAGAAAAAAAGTTTGCGTTTTATGTAGCGACAAAAACTTTGTATTAGATTATAAAAATCCAGAACAATTAAAGAAATTCATCAACGAAAAAGGAAAAATATTACCAAGAAGAACAACAGGAGCTTGTGCAAAACATCAAAGAGATATTACATTAGCAATAAAAAGAGCAAGACATATTGCAATCTTACCATATACACAACAATAATAATAAATGTTAAGAACGTTGAAAATCAACGTTCTTTTATTTATTAAATATTATACAAACAGAAGAAAAAATAGCACTTTTTAAAGAAAAATTTTACTATAATTTTACTATAAAAAATCATTTACAATTTACAACCCTTATGTTATAATTCTTTTATAAAGATGGGAAAATGCCAATTCTTTATAATAAAAACGAGGTGAAATGATGAACCAAATACTAAGTGTTGAACAAATAAAAAAGCAATCTAAAAAAAGGAAAAGCGGTTTAGAAGGAAATGTGTCAGATGTAGTAAAGATAGTTAGATTTTTTGCAATAGCTCTGATTATTTTTGGGATTTTTAATATTGGTACAGCATCATATGCAATGTATAAGAAAAAACAAGATGATGCTAATAGACCTGTTAAACCAGAAATAGTAATTGATAAAATATCTGAAAAACAGATACAATTAACTGTAAGAAGTTCAAATCCAATTAATGAAGTTTATTATAAGTGGGATAGTGACGATACAGAAAAGAAATTAACTGGAAACGCAAGAGAAGAAATTACAGAAAAAATAACTGTTCCAGCGGGAGAGAATAGACTTTTTGTTAGAGCAACTAATACATCTGGACAAGTTCAAACATTAGAATATAGATCTGTAAGAGAGTCTAATATAAGTATACAAATTGAGAAAGAAGATCCATATATTAAAGTTAAACTAGAAGGAAAAGACAAACTTGAATATATGACATATCGTTGGAATGATGAGGAAACAACAAAGATAAATATTGATTCAAAAACAAGTGAACAACAAATTAGAGCAATTTCAGGAGAGAATACATTAACAATAACAGTTTTTGATATTAAAGGAAAATCAGAAGAAATAGTTAAACAGGTTAAAGGTGTTGAAGAGTTATCAAAACCTTCAGTAGAGATAACAACAGATGGTAGTGAAAACTTTATAATAAAAGCTAGTGATCAAGAGGGCTTAAAGAAAATAGAATTTATTATCAATGAGACAGATGGATTTATGCTTAATTTAGATGGTAGAAAAGAATTAGAATATCCATATCCTTTAAGAGAAGGAGAAAATAAAATAGAAGTAACTGTATATAATATGAATGATGAAACTGCTGAATTTAAAGCTAAATTGACAAAATAAATTATACCTCTGCTTTCTTTTGGCAGAGGTATATAATACAATAAAGATAAAATAAGAGAGAGGAGATACTAATGATCAATGAAATATACATAGTTGATGATGATGAATCATCAATAGTGATTTTTCAGGAGTTATTTAAAAATGACAGTGAATATAAGTTTATAGGTGTAAAAACAGAAGATATAGATGTAGCACTAAAAAACATACCATCACTAATTGTTATAAATGAAGATGGTATAGATAGAAATGTATTACAAGTATGCAAGAAAATAAGACGAGACGAAGATAACCAAATAACACCAGTTATTGTTGTATCTTCAGTAAGTAGCAGAGAACATCGTATAAGGATTATGGAAGAATCGATAGAGTATTTTATTAAGAAACCTGTTGATGAAAAATATCTATATTATACTGTTAAAAATTTGAACAGACTATTAACTACCAACAGAAGAATAAGTCCACTAACAGGATTACCAGGAAACGTACAAATTCATGCAGAATTAAAGAAAAGATTATCTAGACAAGAGCCTTTCTCTGTATTGTATTTTGACTTAGATAATTTTAAATCATATAATGATGTATATGGATTTTTAAAAGGAGACCAAATAATTGAGTTTACAGCAAATGTAATATTAGACAATATTCATAAAGAAGAAGGAGATACATTTGTTGGACATATAGGTGGAGATGACTTTGTTGCAATTGTTCCAAATATTTATGCAGAAAAACTTTGTCAACATATTTTAGCTGACTTTGATGCACAAGTAGGAAAATTTTTTACAGACAAAGATTTAGAAAGAGGATATATAGAAGTAGAAAATCGTAAAGGAATAATAGAACAATTTCCACTTACATCTTTATCAATAGGACTTGTTGTAGGTGAAGTTGGAAGATTTTCAAATATACTTGAAATAGGTGAAGTAGGAGCACAAGTAAAACATGCAGCTAAATCTGCTATGGGAAGTAGTTATGCAGTTGATAGAAGAAAACAAAACTAATAAAATCATAAAATTATTATTTTAATAATATCTTTTAATATGATTAGGAGGTATTATTAAAAAGTAAAAACCTCCAAAAGGAGGTTTTTTAATGTTAAAAATAAATAGGAAAAGAATAGAAATTATATTATTTGCAGTAATTGCTGGAGCAACAATGTTTTCATTAAAAGCTGAAAATCAAATACAAAAAGATGAAATAACTCAGCAAACAACAGCTACTCCTGTATCAGGAAAAGTTGTCATTTTAGATGCACGGACATGGACGGAGAAGATGGTGGAGCTAGTTCAGATGATGGAACGACAGAATCACAGATAAATTTGCAAATAACATTAAAAGTTCAACAACTATTAGAACAAAGTGGAACGACTGTCATATTAACCCGATCAGATGAAAATGCAATATATGATATAGATTCAAAAACTTTAAGACAAAAGAAAATTTCAGATATAAAAAATAGAGTGAAGATTGGAAATGAAAGTTCAGCAGATATTTTTGTTTCTATTCATTTAAACAAAATTCCACAACAACAATATTATGGATGGCAATGTTTTTATAAAGAAGGAAATGAAGAAAGTGAAAGATTAGCAAAATCTATTCAAAATAATTTAAATGGAACATTACAAAAAAATAATGATAGATTAGCTATGAAAATAAAAAATGTATATATAATAAAAAAAGTAGAAATACCAACAAGTATTGTAGAATGTGGTTTCTTATCCAATGTCCAAGAAGCACAAGAACTTAAACAAGATGAATATCAAGAAAAATTGGCATGGGGAATATATACAGGAATATGTGAATATTTCAAAAAATAATATTTCTAACATAAAACAAAAATGTATAAAAATTCCACAACTTGCAAACAATATGTGTAAAACATATTGCAAGGAGTGGGATTTTTTGAAAGTAAATAAAATTTTACAAATAAGTGGTACTATGCTTACAAAAGAGCAAATGAAAAAACATTTAGAAAACCTAGCTTCAGAACATAATATAATGGCAAAATCTCAAAAGGAAACATATCCTGTACCACATATGATAGAAAATTTTAAAATGATACAAGAAGTATATAAAATTTTAAATGATCATTTAAAACTTGGGATAACAATTCATCCTGCTGGAGAATGGATTTTAGATAATTTATATATTATAGAAGAAACAGTAAAAATGATTGAAAGAGAGCTAACTATAAAAAAATATATGAATTTTCCTGGTATTGCAAATGGAAATTATGTTGGATTTGCAAGAATATATGTATTAGCTAGTGAAATTGTTGCATATACAGACAATCATATTGAACGTCAAAATCTGGAAGAGTTTTTGATGAGTTATCAGACAAAGAAAACATTAAGTATGGATGAAATATGGAATATTGGAATGTTTCTTCAAATCGCAATAATAGAAAATATTGCTCAAGTTTGTAAATCTATTTATAGTAGTCAAATGCAAAAATTTAAAGCAGAGAATATTGTTGAAAGAATTATTGATAATAAAGAAAAGCATGAAAAAAAATTTAATAAATCTTTTTATAAAAAATATACATTGGATGAAATAAGTTATCCAAATACAAGATATTCATTCATAGAATATATGTCATACATTTTAAAACGTTATGGAAAAAAAGGATATAGTTATTTAAATGCTTTAGAAGAAACAACGCAGATGACAGGAACGACTATTTCAGATGTAATAAAAAAAGAACATTTTGATGTGGCAATGAAAAAAGTTTTAGTAGGAAATGGTATTACTAGCATTAGAGAAATTCAAAGATTAAATTTTTTAGAAATGTTTGAAAAAATAAATGGAGTTGAAGATTTGTTAAAACAAGATCCTGCAAATGTATATGAAAATATGGATTATAAAACCAAAGAGTATTATCGTATGCAAATAAAACAAATTGCAAATACAACAAAAATTTCAGAAATATATATAACAAGAAAAATTTTGGAACTTGCAAGAAATAATGAAAATAATATAAAACAAAGTCATATTGGTTACTATATAATAGATAAAGGAATAAATCAATTATATGACTTACTTGGTTATAAGAAAAACAAGAAAATAAAAATTAAGGATAAAGTGAAAATATATATTTTTAGTATATTTTCTTTGAGCATAATATTATCATTTGTTATGACATATAGTTTGAAAATAAATCATACAAATATTTTTCTTTTTCTAATTAGTTTTATTATATTCTTTATACCTTCAACAGAAGCAATAATACAAATAAGTCAATGGATACTAGGAAAAGTTGTAAAACCAAAAATGATACCTAAATTAGACCTTAGTAAAGGGATACCAAAAAAATATGCAACAATGGTTGTTGTTCCAACAATTTTAGATGATGAAAAGAAAACAAAAGCTTTAATTGATAAACTTGAAGTTTTTTATTTAGCTAATAAATCAAAAAATATATATTTTACTTTACTTGGTGATTGTAAACAAAGTGATAAGAAAAATATTCCTGAAGATAAAAAGATTATAGAAACTGGTATGAAAGAAATAGAAAAATTAAATAAAAAATATGAAAAAGAAGAAAATAAAATTCCAATCTTTAATTTTATTTATCGAGAAAGAAAATGGAATGAAAAGCAAAAAAAATATTTAGGTTGGGAAAGAAAAAGGGGAATGTTAAACCAATTAAATGAATATTTACTTGGAAAAGAAATTAAGTTTAAAGCAAATACTTTAGATAAAGAAGAAAAAAGACCAAAAATAAAATATATTATAACGTTAGATGCTGATACAGATTTAGTTTTAAATTCAGCTTTTGAGTTAGTAGGAGCGATGGCACACATTTTAAATATTCCTGTTATAAGTAAAAAGAGTAATACAGTTGTTGAAGGGTATGGATTAATACAGCCTAGAGTTGGGGTTAACTTAGATATTAGTTATAAAAATCTATTTACAAAAATATTTGCAGGATCTGGTGGGATAGATTTATATACAAATGCTATATCAGATATGTATCAAGACAATTTTGGGGAAGGTATATTTACTGGAAAGGGAATATACGATTTAGAAGTATTTGAAAAAGTATTAAAAGATAGAATACCTGAAAATACAGTTCTTAGTCATGATTTATTAGAAGGTAGTTATGTAAGAACTGGACTTGCGACAGATATCATGATTATGGATGGGTATCCAGAAAAATATAATAGTTTTATAAATAGATTATCACGTTGGATAAGAGGAGATTGGCAAATAATTGAATGGCTAAAGAAAAAAAGTCCTTTAAATGCATTATCAAAATATAAAATACTAGACAACTTAAGAAGAAGTATGTTTGAAATAAGTATAATACTTGGATATATATATTTGAATATAATAAATATAGTATATAAACAGACTACATGGGGAGACAATTTGACATTAACAATTATAGTACTAATTCCTTTTTTATTAGAACTTTTAAATGATATTATATTTAAAAAACAAGGAGAGCATACTCAAAAAACATTTACGCCACAAATAACTGGATTAAAAGGTAGTTTTTTAAGAGCAATAATAACTATTTCTTGTTTACCATATAAAGCATATATATCTTTTAAATCAATTATAAAAACATTATATAGGGTATTGATATCACATAAAAATTTGCTAGAATGGACAACTTCTGAGGAAGCGGAAAGACAAGCTAGAACAGATGTGTTTTCATATGTAAATCAAATGTCTTTCAATATTGTTTTTGGTTTAGTAGCAATAGGAATAGGATTTTTGAAAACAAATATATTTATAATTGTTATAGGTCTTTTATGGGTGATAGCACCTATTTTAATGTGGTATATTAGTCTTCCTAAAAAGATTTTAAAACCAATTCAAAAAATTACTAAAGATGAAAAAGAATATGTTACTCAGATTGGATATAAAACATGGAAGTTTTTTGAAGATTATCTAACAGAAGAAAACAATTATCTAATTCCTGATAATTACCAAGAAAATAGAAAAGAAGTTGTAACACCAAGAACGTCGTCAACAAACATAGGATTATCAATGCTTGCAGTTATTACGGCATATGATATGAAATATATAGATTTAGAAAAAAGTACTGAATTGTTGAATAATATTTTGACGACAATATACGAACTTCCAAAGTGGAATGGACATCTATATAATTGGTATGAAATCAGAAAAAAAGAACCATTAATTCCAAGATATATATCAACAGTTGATAGTGGAAATTTCGTTGGGTACCTTTATGTAGTAAAAAGTTTCTTATTAGAAATTTTGGAAAATACTGATGAGAAAAATAGAACTAAAATGAATGATAATCAACTAAAAAATCAAATTAAAAATGTTTCAAATATGATTGAAGAAACGGACTTTTCTCTTTTATACCATAAGGAACATCAAATATTTTCAATAGGGTTTAATATAGAAGAAAATAAATTAACGGATTCATATTATGATTTATTAGCATCAGAAGCAAGACAAGCTAGTTTAATTGCTATAGCAAAAAAAGATATTCCTGAAAAGCATTGGAGTAATTTAAGTAGAACATTAACTGTTCTAGGAAAATATAAAGGACTGTTATCTTGGTCTGGAACTGCATTTGAATATTTAATGCCAAATATAAATATAAAAAAATATGAAGGAAGTCTTTTAGATGAATCATGTAAATTTATGCTAATGAGTCAGATTGAATATACAAAAAGATTAAATATACCTTGGGGAATATCTGAGGCAGCATTTAATGTAAAAGATTTGCATTCAAACTACCAATACAAAGCTTTTGGAATACCATGGTTAGGATTAAAAAGAGGATTAGCTGATGAAATGGTTGTTAGTTCATATGGAAGTGTATTAGCTATAAACGAAATTCCAAAAGAAGTAATAAAAAATTTAAAACAGTTAGAAAAACAAGGTATGTATAATAAATATGGATTTTATGAATCAATTGATTATACTCCAGAAAGAGTAGAAAAAGGAAAGAAAGCAAGTGTCGTAAAAACATATATGGCACATCATCAAGGGTTAATACTATTATCAATAAATAATTTCTTAAATGATGGAATTCTTCAAAAAAGATTTTCAAATAATCCAGAAATTGAAGCTGTAAATATTTTATTACAAGAAAAAACTCCTGAAAAATTTATAGTAACAAAAGAAGATAAGGAAAAAGTAGAGAAACCAAAATATGTCGATTATGAAAATTATACAAAGCAAAGTTTTGATAAAATAGACACGAAGTTAATTAGAGGAAATATAATTTCCAATGAAAACTATACAGTAGCAATGAATCAAAAAGGATATGGATTTAGTAAATACAAAGATATATATATAAACAGATTTAAACAAACAAAGCCATATAATCAAGGAATACAATTTTATATAAAAAATATAAAAGCAAAAAATATATGGAATATGTCATATGAACACAATGATGAAAGTCAATATAAAATTAGCTTTATGCCAGATAAGAATGAAGTTGAAAAAATAAATGGAAACATTAAAAGTAAGATGGAAAACTTTATTGTTCCAAACGAATCTATAGAAATTAGAAGACTGACATTGCAAAATATAGGCAATGAAGATGAAATGCTAGAGGTTACATCTTTTTTTGAACCAGTACTTTCTAACAAATATCAAGATTATGCACATCAATCTTTTAATAACCTATTCTTAAATTTTAAGTTTGATAATCAAACAAATAGTATTAAAGTGGAAAGAAGAAATAGAGAGAATAATGAAAATAAAATATATATGCAAGTAGGTTTTTTTACAGAAGATGAATCAATTGGAGATATTGAATATGAAATAGATAAAGAAAAATTTTTAGGTAGAGGTAATTTAGAAACTCCAAAAATGGTAAGAAACTCAATACCTTTTTCAAAACAAACAGGTTTAGTAACAGATCCAATTGTTGCATTAAAAAGAACTATAAAAGTTAAAGCTAATGATAAGACAGTTATAGATTTGATAATTTCAGTTGGAGAAAACGAAAGGGAAGTACAAAGTAATATAAAGAAATATAAATCTAAGGAAAATGTAAAATTAGCTTTTGAGTTATCAAAAGCTAGAGTTGAAGAAGAAAGTAGATATTTAAGAGTTAAAGGAAAAGACATAGAAGAATATCAAAAATTGATGGCATATATAGTCTTTAAAAATCCTATAAGAAAGATACAAATTCAAAATTTGCCAGAAGAAAACTATTATCAATCAGAATTATGGAAATATGGAATATCAGGAGATATACCAATTTTATTAGTTAAAATTAAAGATGTTAATGATAATTATGTAATAAAGGAAATGTTAAAAGCTTATGAATATTTAAGAACAAAAAACATAAAAACCGAACTAGTTATTTTAGATGAGGAAAAACATAGTTATGAAAATTTTGTAAAAGAAGAAATAGAAACAGATATATTAAATAATCATATGGGATATTTAAAAAATATAAAAGGTGGTATATTTCATATTTCAAAAGATGAAATAAGTAAAAAGGATGTAAATTTATTTGAATTTATTTCAACAATAATAATTGATAGTAGTAAGGGTGGAATAAAAAATAACTTAAGAGATATTGAAGAAAAGTATATAGAACAAGATAAAGATGTTAGTGAACAATGTGTAGGGCAAGGAGTTATTGAAGAAAAATACAGCGATATAGATATTTTGTCTAAAAAGGAGAATCTAAAATATTATAATGAATATGGTGGATTTTCAGAAGACGGAAAACAATATCTAATAAGAACAAATAAAGATAATAGATTACCTACAGTATGGTCACACGTATTAGCAAATGAAAAGTTTGGAACAATTATAACTGAGAATATGGGTGGATATACATGGTATAAAAATAGTAGATTGAATAGAGTAACTACGTGGCATAATGATGCAACAATGGATATACCTTCAGAAGTCATATATATACAAGATATTGAAAGTAAAGAAGTTTGGTCTTTAGGTCAAAATCCAAAGCCAGATAATAATAACTATAATATTATCTATGGATTTGGATTTGCAAAGTATATTCATAAATCTATGGGAATAGAACAAATATTAGAAGTGTTTGTACCTCAAAAAGATAGTGTAAAAGTTGGAATTTTAACCTTAAAGAATACAACAATGTTTAAAAAGAAATTAAGAATAATACAATATATTGATTTAACTATCGGAGAAGATGAGATAAAAAGTAAAGGGAATATCATAGTAAAATATGATGAAAACAACAATATTTTATATAGTAAAAATCTATATTGTACAGAATTGGAAAATAATATAGTTTATGTAACAAGCAGTGAGAAAATAAAATCATATACAGGAAGCAAGGAATTCTTTTTAGGAAATGGAGGATTAAAAAATCCTGATGGAATAAAAAAGATAAATTTAAATAATGAAAACGGTTTAGGAAAACAAGGATGTATCGCTTATGAAATAGAAGTTGAATTAGAAAGTTTTGCTCAAAAAGAAATTTCTATTATTTTAGGAGCAGAAGAAAATGTTATAGATAGTAAAAATATAGGATATAAATATAGAAAACTAGAAAAATGTAAAGAAGAGCTTAAAAATATTAAACAATATTGGGAGGAACTTTTTGGCAAAATTCAAATTCAGACTCCTCTTGAATCTATGAATATAATGCTAAATGGTTGGATTTTGTATCAAACGATAGAAAGTAGAATTCTTGCAAGAAGCGGATATTACCAATCAGGTGGTGCATATGGATTTAGAGATCAGTTGCAAGATGTATTAAGTTTAAAATATATTGATCCAAATTTATTAAAAGAACAAATATATAAACATGCAGCTCATCAATTTGTTGAAGGTGATGTTGAACATTGGTGGCATGAAGAAGTAAATAAGGGAATTAGAACAAGATTTTCTGATGATTTATTATGGTTACCATATGCCGTAAGTGAATATATAGAATTTACAGGAGATAAAACAATTTTAGAAAAACAAATACCTTATCTTCAAGGAGATACTTTAGAAGAAAATCAAGATGAAAAATATGATATATTCTTGCAATCTTCAATACATGAAACTTTATATGAGCATTGTATAAAGGCAATTGAAAAAAGTTTACAATTTGGAGAAAATAATTTACCTAAAATTGGAAGTGGAGATTGGAATGACGGATTTAATAAAATAGGGAATAAAGGAAAAGGAGAAAGTGTTTGGTTAGGTTTTTTCCTATATACAGTTCTTTCTAGATTTATACCTTTATGTCTAGAGAAAAATAACGAAGACTTAGTACAAAAATATAAAAAGATCCAAAAAGAATTAAAAAAAGCGTTAAATACAAAAGCATGGGATGGTAGATGGTATAGAAGAGCATTTATGGATGATGGGAAAGTATTAGGTAGTATAGAAAATGATGAATGTAAAATAGATAGTATTGCCCAAAGTTGGAGCATAATTTCAAATGCAGGTGATAATGATAAAAAATATATATCTATGGAAAGTTTAGAAAATCACTTGGTTGATAAAGAAAATGGAATAATAAAATTATTAGATCCACCTTTTGAAAAAGGAGTAATTAATCCAGGATATATTAAATCATATTTACCAGGAGTTAGAGAAAATGGAGGTCAATACACACATGCTGCAATGTGGGTAGTAATTGCTCAATGTATTTTAGGATTTGGTGATAAGGCCTTAGAGTTGTATAGAATGAGTAATCCTATAGAACATGCTAGAACAAAAGATGCAGTACAAAAATATAAAGTTGAACCATATGTAGTAGCGGCAGATATTTATGGAAGTAAAAACTTAGCAGGTAGAGGAGGATGGACGTGGTATACAGGTTCAAGTAGTTGGTTTTATAAAGCAGGAATTCAATACATTTTGGGCTTAAAAATTATAAATGGAAATATGAGCTTTTCACCATGTATCCCAAAAGAATGGAAAGAATATAAAATAAAATTTATGTGGGGAAAAAGTATATATAATATAAC
>CANQQC010000019.1 GCA_947625925.1 uncultured Clostridia bacterium
TGTATCAATAATTACAAGTAGTTCGACGAAAACGCATTATGGAGCCACCAGGCAGAATCGAACTGCCGACCTACAGGTTACGAATCTGTTGCTCTACCAACTGAGCTATGGTGGCATATAAAAATAGATAAATTAGTATTTTTCTAATCTATCTATTATTTTATCATTTATATTATAATTTTACAATACCTTACAAGTTCTTTGCTGCTTTTACTAATCCAACAAATAATGGTGCTGGTTTATTAGGTCTAGATTTTAACTCTGGATGAAATTGTCCTGCAATAAAATATGGATGTTTTTGTCTATCTAATTCAACTATTTCAACTAATGTTCCATTTGGTGAAGTTCCTGAGCAAATTAATCCCGCTTCTTCCAACCTTTCTTTATAACTATTGTTATATTCATATCTATGTCTATGTCTTTCTGAAATCTCATTTTTTCCATACATTTCTTTTGCAAGTGTTCCATCTTTTATAACACATGGATATGCTCCAAGTCTCATTGTTCCACCTTTTTTATCAATTCCAATTTGCTCTTCCATAATATGAATTACTGGATTAGTTGTATTCTTATCTATCTCTGCTGAGTTTGCATCTTTTAAACCTAATACATTTCTTGCAAACTCTGTTACTGCCATTTGCATTCCTAAGCAAATTCCTAAGAAAGGAATTTTGTTTTCTCTAACATATTTTATAGTTTCGATTTTACCTTCAATTCCTCTGTTTCCAAATCCTCCTGGAACAACAATTCCTTGTAATCCTTCTAGTTTGCTTTTTACATTATCACTACTTATTGTCTCTGAATCAATCAATTTAACTTTTACACTTACATCATTTGCAAATCCTGCATGATATAAACTTTCTATTACAGAAATATATGAATCTTCAAGTTTTACATATTTTCCTACAATACCAATATTTACAACTTTTTCTTTATCTATATTTCTTATCTTTTCAACCATTTTTTCCCATCTTGAATTATCAGGTATACATTTATCAAGTTTTAAATGATTGCATACTTCTCTAGCTAATCCTTCTTCTTCAAGCATCAATGGTACAGCATATAAACAGTCAGCTGTTTTATTTTGAATTACACTTGTTTTTCTAACATTACAAAATAGAGATAATTTTTCTCTAATAGTTTCTGGTATCTCTTGCTCTGTTCTACACACTAAAATATCAGGCTTAATTCCAAAACTTTGTAATTCTTTTACTGAATGTTGTGTAGGCTTTGATTTTATTTCATTTGAACCGAATATATATGGTAACAATGTTACATGTATATATACAACATCCTCAGGATTTTTTTCTAATCCAACTTGTCTAATTGCTTCGATAATTGATAGCCCTTCTATATCTCCAACAGTTCCTCCAATTTCTGTGATGACTATATCTGTATCTGAATCTTCAAATCCATAAATTTTAGATTTAATTTCATTAGTTATATGAGGTATTACTTGAACAGTTTTACCAAGATAATCCCCTTTTCTTTCTTTTTCTATTACATTTGAATAAATTCTACCCATAGTAATACTTGAATTTTTAGTTAGATTTTCATTTATAAATCTTTCATAATGTCCTAAATCTAAGTCAGTCTCTGCTCCATCATCTGTAACAAATACCTCTCCATGCTCATATGGATTCATTGTTCCAGGATCTACATTTATATATGGATCAAATTTTTGTATTGTTACTTTGTATCCTCTATTTTTTAATAACCTTCCTAATGAAGCTGCTGTTATTCCCTTACCTAATCCTGATACTACTCCTCCTGTTACAAATATATACTTCGTATTCATAATTTTCTCCTTTTTTAAAAATATATACAAAATTATATAATATTTAGCGAAAAATTTCAAGAAAAGTAAAGATTTTTCTTATTTTATTGGAATTTCGTTATATCATCAATTCTAGTTGCAAAATATGGTCTTTCTTTTCCTTTTTCTCTTAAAAATACTGCAAAAGTATCATCTAAATAAAAATATCTTGGTTCTTCATTTTCTTTATCACTTACAAGACTAGTTTTCATAGTAACTGCTGCTTCACTTTTTATTTCTCCACCTTTTTCATCTAATGAAAATTTTATAGTTTGTATCGCTTCATCAATTTCAAATTCTCTTCTTTCTTTATCTAAAAGTATTATTCCTTTTAATTCATCAAAATGTTTTTCTTCATCAAAATCTATTTTAGGTGCTTTAAATTGATCATTTTCATTAACACTTTTATTTCCTGTATATTTATTCTCTTGATCTTTCATATTTTCATATATTTCATTAAATGTATTTCCTTTTGGATTTTTGCAAAAAATAACTTCATCATTACTTTTCGTATTTACTACAACTGCAAAATCATCTTCTGAATTATAATACAATACATCAATTTGATCTCGTACTACATTTTCTGTTTTATCATCTATTCCAAAATATTCAATATTATCATATTTGTTCCCAAACTTACCATTTTCTAATGTGTTAAATTTATTTAAAAATTCAAATTTTTTGTATAACATAGTATAGAAAATCAAATTATCATCTAAAGAATCTTCTTTGCTCCAATCAAATTGATTCAAAATATCACTTGTTTGATTAAATTTTTCTTTAATTTCCTTTTCTATTTTTTCTTTTAATTCAATTGTTCTTTTTCCATGAGTTTTATAATAATATTCATCTGATAACATTTCTTGAGTAAAATCTTCTTTATTTAGATTTTTTACAATATCTAATTTAGACTCATATTCATCAAATTCCGTTTTTGGAAATTCTTTTTTCATATCATTCCATATTAATTGAATAGTTCCACACCAGCTACTATTTTTTGAAATTTTATCATTCATTGTTGGAACAATTAAATATTCATCACTTAACTCTTCTGGTTTTGTTTCTTCTTTTATATTATTATACTCTCCAATATTTTCAGAATTTTCAGAGGCTAATTTTTTACTTTCTGATAAAAATCCTGCTAGTATTATAATCGTTGTTAATGTTATAATTATTGCTATAAACAAAAATGTTTTTAAATTTATTTTTATTGTTTTTTTCTCATCCATTTTAATTCTCCTTTCTTTTGTATAAGTAATTTATAACATAAAAAAAATATAGTGACAATAATATTTATATAAATTTTTAGTCATATTTTTTTATATTTTGGATATACTTTAATAAATAAATATGGAGGTAATAAATTATGGATATAAAAGATGTAAATAATATTTTAAATAATAAAGAGAAACATGATATTTTTTATGATGATCGTCCTGTATGGATTCAAGGTGTTGATGTTAATTGTAATACTGCAAAAGTAGGTTTTGTGGATAATTTTGAAGAAAAAAATGTACTTATAGAAGATTTATATGAAAAAGATTTATTTAATTAAAAAACAACATCTAAATGATGTTGTTTTTTATATATTTTTAAAATTCTATCTTTTCTTGTATCCAATTTTCTAATTCTTCAATTTTTACTCTTACTTGTTCCATTGAATCTCTATCTCTTATTGTAACAGATTCATCTTCTAAAGTATCAAAATCTACTGTTACACAATAAGGTGTTCCTATTTCATCTTCTCTTCTATAGCGTTTACCAATACTTCCTGTTTCATCATAATCACACATGAATTTTTTACTTAGTTTTTCATATACTTCATTTGCTTTATCAGAAAGTTTTTTAGAAAGTGGAAGCACTGCAACTTTATATGGAGCAAGTGCAGGATGTAAGTGTAATACAACTCTTGTATCTCCTTTATCTATTTCTTCTTCATCATATGCATTACATAAAAATGCAAGAAGAACTCTATCTGCTCCTAATGATGGTTCAATTACATAAGGTATATATTTTTCATTAGTCTCTAAGTCATGATAAGTCAAATCTTGTTTAGAATGTTCCATATGTTGTGTTAGATCGAAATCAGTTCTATCAGCTATTCCCCATAACTCTCCCCATCCAAATGGAAATGCAAATTCAATATCAGTTGTAGCATTACTATAATGCGATAATTCTTCTTTTGAATGATCTCTAAATCGTATATTTTCTTTTTTCATTCCTAATGATAATAGCCAATTTTCACAAAATTCTTTCCAATATTTATGCCACTCTAAATCTGTTCCTGGTTTGCAGAAAAATTCAAGTTCCATTTGTTCAAATTCTCTCATTCTAAAAATAAAGTTTCCTGGTGTTATTTCATTTCTAAATGCTTTTCCTATTTGTGCTATACCCATAGGTATTTTCTTTCTTGATGTTCTAATTACATTTTTGAAATCAACAAATATACCTTGTGCTGTTTCAGGTCTTAAATATATTTCTGATTTTGCATCTTCTGTTACACCTTGAAATGTTTTAAACATTAAATTAAATTTTCTAATATCAGTAAAATTTGTTTTTCCACAATTTGGACAAGGTATTTTATTATCAGCAATAAATGCAACCAATTCTTCATTTGACATTCCATCAGCTATCATATCTTTTCCTTGTTCATGAGCCCATTCTTCAATAAGCTTATCTGCTCTATGTCTTGTTTTACATTCTCTACAATCTATTAGTGGATCTGAAAATCCTCCAACATGACCTGATGCAACCCATGTTTCCGGATTCATCAATATTGCTGCATCTAATCCAACAATATCTTTTTGTTCCTGAATAAATTTCTTTCTCCATGCATTTTTTACATTGTTTTTGATTTCGTTTCCTAATGGTCCATAATCCCACGTATTAGCAAGTCCTCCATAAATTTCAGAACCAGCATAAATGATTCCTCTGTTTTTGCATAATGCAACTAAAGTGTCCATTGATTTTAACATAAATAATCCCTCCTCGTATTTTTTGACTTCAAAAGTTTTTAAAACAAAAAAACTTTCGAAGCCTAGCTTATAGCTAGGGACGAAAGTTATTATTTCCGCGTTTCCACCCTAATTCTTAAAATTTTATAATCTAGAATTTAAAATTTTAAGCACCTTAATTTTATTATTACTCCAAAGCTCCCCATACGTATTCATTGTTGGTATTTCACCATCACCAACTCTCTACTAATGAATATTCTCGTACTTCTTCTTTTTCATCGTAATTTATTTAACTGCAATTATTATATTATCTTTTTTTTGAAAAGTCAAGTTTTAAACAGTAACTTTAAAATTAAAAAAACTCTAATGGATTAACATAGTTACCATCAATCCTTATTCCTAAATGAAGATGTGGTCCAGTAGTTGCACCATTTGTAGGTTGCCCATTTGAGTCAAAATATATATTTCCGCGGAACTCCATAAACGTTTTTAGGTCCAACAGTTCCTATTACTTGTCCTTGTCTTATTTTATCTCCTACTTGTACAATAAAATTTGGATTACAATGACAATAGGATACCCTATAATTATCGAAAGAAAGTGTAATTGTATATCCCCCCGCTCCTAAAAATTGTCTAAAAGTTATTTCTCCATCAGCTACTGCTATAAATTTAGTACCTTCTGGTGCTGGTATATCAACTCCTGAATGTGAACTAGATGCTCCTGATGTTGGTGCATTTCTTTTTCCAAATACTGAGCTTATTCTAGTATATCCAGGAATTGGCCATACAAATCCATTTGGATTAAATTCTAATATTTCTGAATCACTATTGATGAAATCATTATTTGAATCTGAATAAAAAGGAATAAAAAAAATACTGATAAATATTATTGAAATTAAAATTAGTATAAATAAATTTTTAAAATATTGTAATACTTGCATCACCTCGAAAAAAGTTAAAACCATGTAATTATATTACATGGTCTGTGTGTTTTTATGGCAGGGGTAGAAGGATTCGAACCCTCACAGGCGGTTTTGGAGACCGATGTGCTACCATTAACACTATACCCCTATAAAATTTCAACTATTAGATATTATACATAATTTTTCTTAAATATGCAATATTTTTTATAAATTTTTTCTAAGTATTGCAAGTTTACTTCATGAGTGTTATTATAAAAATGAAAAATTTGTAAGGAGTATTTTGTTATGAGTCGAAATAAACGTATATTATTAAAACTAGAAAATATATATGGAAAAGAATGTTTTATTACTAAACTTAAATTAAGGCCTCCAGAAAGTACAAAGCATTATACTTCTAACAAAAAAATATCAAAAAAACAACAACAAATTCAGAAAAAATTAACCTTTCACCATATAATAGAAAAATCTAAAAATGGGGAAACCTCTATAAAAAATGGTGCTATTTTAAGTAGAGAAAATCATGATTGGTTCAACAAACAAAGTCCTAAAGTTCAGAATGCACTAAATAAAATTTTTCAAGAATACAAAAAAATTTCTATTGAAAAAGGAAATAGCACTAATGTTGAAAAATATCTTGAATTAAGAGAAGACTTTAATAAAGCTCTATCTAACGAGATAAATAAAAGAGATAAAAAATTCTCAAGAGCAAAAGAAAAAAATGATTTTAAAAAAATGACTGATGATTTTTTAAGATAAAAAAAGCAAACTTCTCGTTTGCTTTTTTTACATATCATCATCTTCATAATCAATATCTCCACAACCTGGGCATTGTGAACATCCTCCATTACAACCGTTATCATCTATTTCCCATTGTGGATCACCTGTCCAATCTAATTCAATAATATTGTTACATTCTGGACATTTAACTTCTGTCTTATTTTCATCAACATCTATAATAAAATCATTGTTACAATAAGGACATACTATTTCAAAATCAAAACCTTCATCTTCATATATGTCATTTTCAATATTATCTAAAATTTGTTGCATTCTATCAACTCTTGCATCAATCTCATTTTGTTTGTCTATAACTTTTTGTAATTTTTGATCTTTGTCATTTAATTTAAATTCTATATTATCTAATTCATTTAAAACTTTATCCATTAGTCTTGGAATTCTATTTTTTAAATACTCTAAATCTTCTTTATTTTTAAAGTTTTTTTCAACATCCTTCATAAAGATTTTATACTCTTCTTTAATTTGTTTTGACATTCACTTTTCTCGCCTTTCTATATTCTTTCAATATATTCACAAGTACGTGTATCTATCTTTAGTATATCACCAATATTGATAAATAATGGTACTGTGATTTCTAATCCAGTTTCAAGTGTTGCAGGTTTTCCAGATGTTGTTGTTGTATTTCCACTAAAACCTGGTTCAGTATATGTAACTTCTAATTCAACAAATGTAGGTGGTTCAACTGCAAATATCGTTCCCTTAAAAGACAATATTGTAACTTCCATATTTTCTTTTAAATATTTTAAACAATCACCTAATTGTTCTTTATTTAATGGTATTTGATCATATGTTTCATTATCCATAAAATAATATAAATCCCCATCATTATATAGATATTGCATTACTTTCTTTTCAATTTCTGCTCCAGGGAATTTATCTGAAGGGTTAAATGTTTTTTCTAACGTTGCTCCTGTTATTACATTTTTTATTTTTGTTCTAACAAAAGCTGAACCTTTTCCAGGTTTAACATGTTGAAACTCAACTACTCTATATACATTTCCATCCATTTCAAATGTTGTTCCATTTCTAAAATCTCCTGCTGAATATACTGCTGCCATATTTATTTCCTCCTATCAAATTATATTTATTTCTCTTTTATTCAATAACGCCATATATTATACCACAAAACACTTGTAAAATCAAATTTTTAATTTTAATATTACTGTATTGTTATATTACAATATAATTTTTCTCATATTTTGTTAAATTTATACATTGCTAAATAAATTTTATAGATTATCTTCATAAAATTGTTTTTCTAAATCTTCCATTAGTCGATTTAAATCTATTTCATCAAATATTTGGTATATTATATTTTTATAATCTTTTCCTATTCCTAAAACTAAAGAATATGGTATATACTTTTCATATATTATAATGTCATCCATTGTTTTTTCTTTTATTAATGTATATTCCTCAATAAAAGTTTTAAATCCCATCCATTTTTTTAATTCTTCAATTCCTAGTGTTGTTAAACTCATTCTCGTTTCTATTCTTTTTTCTATAGAACTTGATATAACCATTCCTATTATAACTACATACGGAAAAAAAAATGCTGCTTGTAATGCTACTCCCAGTCCGTCTATTATGTTTAAAGTAATAATACTAGCAATTAACCATATTAATATAATAACAATAAAGAATACTGCAAAAGGCATTAATATTTCTAATAACTCAGATATACCTTTATTATTTTTTAATTTTTCATTGTGATGTATTCTTATAAAATTTAAGTTTTTGCCCTGTTCTAATACGAGTTCTCTCCATTCTGAAAAAACAAAATGTCTATTTTTAATTACTAAAGTATTTATAATATATTTATCACTTTCGGTAATTTCTATTGATGGATTAATTAATTCTAATTTATATCTGTGTTCTTCCTTATCCTTAGTAATATTAATTACTTTTTTACAATATAAATTCATAATATCTGCTAATATTTCATTGTAATTAATTTCACTATCTGTCAAAATGCCTAATATAGATGGATTATATTTTATATTCATAATAATATCTCTATTTAGTTCATCATTATTTTTTTGAATTTTTTTATTTCTTAAATATATCCTTGCTTTTCTAAAAAGAATACTTAGTATAATAAATATTAATGCATAAAAAATTGGATTTTGGAAAATAGATTCTAGTAATTCTTCTATTATTTCCATTTTATATAACCTCATAATCTTTAGTAGATTTTGTTAAATTTATACATCCAAATTTTGTAATTTGAATTGTATCTTCAATTCTCACCCCAAATCTACCAGCAATATATATTCCTGGTTCACTTGTTACAACCATATTTTCTTTTAATAGACAATCATTTCTATATGTAATATATGGAGCTTCATGTATTTCTAATCCAACTCCATGTCCTAAAGCATGTATTAAATTCTGACCATTTATTTTAAAATCATTTTCTACCATTTTAGTTAATAAACGAGTATTTGCTCCCTCTTTGTATTCTTTTAATGTTTGCTCTTGATTTTTTAATACTAGATCATATATTGGTTTTACTTCTGGTAGAACTTCTCCTACAAATATTGTCCTTGTCATATCTGAACAATAACCATTTATTTTACATCCCATATCTATTGTAATTATATCTTTTTGTTGTATTACTCTATCTGTTGGTACAGCATGAGGCTTTGATGAATTTTCTCCAGACGCTACAATTGTATCAAAAGATTCTCCTTCCGCGTGTTCTTCATAATAATTCTTAATTTTTTTAGCAATTTGTTTTTCAGTTACTCCTGGTTTTATTTGCTTTATTATATATGAAAAACATTCATCAGTTATTTTACAAGCTTTGATTATAGACTCAATTTCTTCTTCATCTTTTATAAGTCTTTCTTTTTCAATAATTTGTTCTGTTTCAACAAAATTATTTATTTTGTATTTTCTTATAAATTCTTTATATTGAGAATATGTTACATGATTTTCTTCAAATCCAACATTTTCACAAAACATAAAGAAATTCTCATAATCATCTATTGATAAATCTTTTGCATCATAAACTATTACTTCATCATATAATGTCAATACTGAATGTAATTCTTCAATATATCTTCCATCTGTAATATATATATTTTCTTTTCTTGTAATTAGTAAAACTCCTTCTGCTTCAATTCTTGTTAAATATTTTATATTTACAGGATTTGTAATAATCATTCCTTGTAAATTTAAGCTTGACATTTTATTTCTTAAGCACTGTAGTTTCGGATTCATTCTTTCACCCCATTTATTTTTATTTATATATTCCTAGTGTAAATATTTTCATTAGTACATCTTTTATTACTTCAAATGGTACATACATACTTATATATGTTGCTATAACTATAAATGGACCAAATGGTATATATTCACTTGATTTTTTTATTCTTGTTACTAATAATGCAATACTTAATATAGCACCAATTAAGAAAGCCATTAAAGTAATTTCTATAATATTAGAAAAGCCAAAAAATAATCCTAAAGCTCCCATCAATTTTACATCGCCAAATCCCATTGCTTCTCTTCCATACACTACTCCACCAATTAGTGTTATTAAAACAAAAATTCCTGCACCGGCAAACATTCCCAATAACATATTTATTGATATAGCTACATTAGATAATCCATATAAAAAAGCAAAAATTATGCCTACTTCAAATAGTGTAAGATTTAATCTATTCGGTATTATTTGAAGCTTATAGTCAACTACAAAAGCAATTATCAATGCTGGTGAAAGTATCATAAATTTAACTAAATCTAGATTTGCAATAATTGTTTCCTTTATTCCATATACATATATCAGTGTAACATATATTGCTGATGTCAATAACATTATTATATAATTTGGTTTAAAATTTGTTTTTAACTCTGTAATAAAATCTTTAGAAATTACAGGTTCTTCTTTAGACATCCTTTTTATACACCAATTCACAAATAAACCAACAAATAAACCTGCAATTGCTGCTACTATATAGAATACTATATGTACATCTCGTATATACATTTATCTGTTCTCCTTTTTTTTATTTAAATATTTTTTCTTAACAGCATTTTCAATTGGTCTTTTCCATGCTGTATACCAATAATCTTTCTCATCTATAGGATCTACTAATATAGTATACATATTACATCTATTACCACCAATTATATCTGTGAAAATTTGATCCCCTATAACTGCAATATTTTCTGATTTTTCTTTTAACTTTTTTTGTACTTTTAAAAATCCTGACTTCAACGGTTTTTTTGCAAAATTTTCATAAGGAATTCCTAATTTATCTGCAACAGTTTTTACTTTTTCTTCATGATTAGTGTTTGATAAAATGTATAATTTAAAACCATGTCCTCTTAGTTCCATAGTCCAATCAATTATTGATTCAGATAAATTTTTGTTTATATCAATTAATGTATTATCTACATCTAAAATCAATGCTTTTATTTTTCTTTCATTTAGGAAGTCTGGTGTGATTTCTTCGACTTTACTTAGATATATATTTGGATATATCATATTCTCCTCCATTTCTATTTTATATTACCAATATCTTAGCTTTTTGTCAATTTGATTTCAAAAAAATATAGTTATTTTTCATGTATTTTTCAACATTAAAACTAACTATATTTTCATCTATTTTATTTACGAAGTTCAGCTTTTAATGACTTCTCAAGTTCAGTTATTATTTGATCCATTATATTATTAATTTCTTCATCTTGTAATGTTCTTTTTTTATCTCTAAATTTCAAAGAAAATGCAACACTTTTCTTATTTTCTCCTAATTTTTCGCTACGATATATGTCGAATAACTTAACACTTTCTAATAACTTTTTACCTTTTTTAGTAATTATTTTTTCGATTTCTCCTACTTCAACTTGATTATCAACTATTAAAGCTATATCTCTTTCAACCGCTGGGAATTTTGGAACTTCTTCATATTTTTTTCCTTCTCTTGCATATTTAACTATTTTAGATATGTTTATTTCTGCAAGATATGCTCTTCTTCCAATACCATAATTATTTAATACTTCTGGATGTACTTCTCCTAAGACTGCAATTTCATCCATTCCTACTTTTATTTTAGCACATCTACCTGGATGGTAAGATTGATTTTTCTTTTCTTTTTCAACATTATATCTATTAACATTTGATACTTCCAGAACATTTTCTATTATTCCTTTTAATGTATAGAAGTCAATGTTATCTCCATACATTCCAATTGTTAGGACTTTTTCTTCTAAAGGTACTTCACCTTTTTCTATTTTTTTATCTATATTTTTATATATTCTAGATATATCAAACAATCCAACTTCTTGATTCTTCTTATTTAAATTAGTTGATAATATTTGCATCATACTTGGTATGGTAGATGGTCTCATAAGTTTATAATCTTCACTTAATGGATTTTTTACTGTAATCGCATATTTATTTAAATCTGAAGAAATATTTGATTTTTTCAAATCTTTTTCATGAATAAATCCATAAGTATATATTTCTGATAAACCACTATCTACTAAATAATTTTCAATATTTGATTGGATTTTTTGTTCTTTTGTTCTTAATCCTATTGTTGTATCTGCTTTAATCAATGTTGTTCCAAGTTTATCATAACCATAAAATCTTAAAACTTCTTCTGCTAAGTCTTCTACAAGTTCAAGATCCATTCTAAAGTATGGAGATATTGCTATATCTTTTTCAACTTTAATTCCTAACTTTTCAAAAATCTTAATCATATCTTTTTTTGGAATTTCAGTTCCTAAAAGTCTGTTGATTCTATCAGCATCAATTTTTATTTTATTTATTTTTTGTTTTGTTGGATAAATATCTATTTTTCCTTCTACTGGTTTTCCTGCTCCTAAAATTTCTACTAATTCAACTGCACGATTCACAGCTCTTAGCGCATTTTCTGCTGATAACCCTTTTTCAAATCTAGAAGAACTTTCTGTCCTTAATCCAACTTTTTTTGCTGTCTTTCTTACTGAACCACCTCTAAATGTTGCTGATTCAAAAACTATTGTTGCTGTATTGTCTTCAATTTCTGAATTTTCTCCACCCATTACTCCTGCAATAGCAACTGGTTTTTTAGAATCGGCTATTACAAGATCTTCTTCATCTAGTTGTCTAACTTGTTCATCTAATGTAGTTATTTTTTCTCCTTTTTTTGCTCTTCTAACAGTTATGTGTTTTCCTTCAATTGAATTAATATCAAACGCATGCATTGGTTGCCCCATTTCTAACATAACATAGTTTGTAATATCTACAATATTATTTATACTTCTAACTCCACATGCTTTTAATCTACGTTTCATCCATTCTGGTGATTCTTCTATTTTTATATCTTTAACTACTCTTGCTATATATCTATAACATAAATCAGGAGCTTCTATTGAAACAGTTAATCCTTCTATTTCTTTTTTATCAGGTACTTTCATTTCATCAATGTTTCTTCTAGGATCTTTAAACTTTTTATTTAATGAAACTGCTGTTTCTCTTCCTAACCCTTCAATTGATAAACAATCTGGTCTATTAGGTGTTATTTCAAAATCTATAATGTCTTCTTTTAACCCTAAAACTTCAACTACATCTTTTCCTATTTTTTTTCCATATTTAGGATCTAATATCATTATTCCTTCTTCAATTTGATCTGGATAATCTTCTATATCTAATCCTAATTCTGTAACAGCGCACATCATTCCATTAGAATCTATACCTCTTAATTTACTCTTTTTTATTTGAACTCCCCCTGGAAGACTGGCTCCATCTTTTGCAAGAGGTATTATATCTCCTACTTTAATATTTGATGCTCCTGTAACTATTTGTACTACTTCATCTCCAATATCTACTTTAGTTACAACTAATTTAGTTGCATCAGGATGTTGTTTTATTTCTGTTATTTTACCAATAACTACATTTTTTATATCATTTCCACATTGTTCTATTGTTTCGACTTTTGACCCAGTCATAGTTAAAATATCACCTAATTCTACTGCGTCAACATTAATATCACTATATTCTTTTAACCATTCAATACTTGTTTTCATTTATTTATCTCCTAACTTTATCTATATAATTGATTATTTTGTGTATTATCTAATTGAGAACTAAACTGGTTATAGTTGTTGTTGTCATTTCTCTTTTTAAATGGATTCCAACTTTTTTGTGGCATTATTAATTCAACTCTATATCCTTCTTCACCTTCATCATGAACATTACATTCAGCTCCTAATTTTTCACTTTCTTTAGCTATGTTTATGATAGTTCCACTTGTTCTTAACATTTCTTCATTTGTTATCTGATAACATATTATATTTTTGCCATCTTTTCTATATTTTGTTTTTTTCATATTACACACCTCAATTAATAATTAAATATAATTATTCATTTTCTAGATTTTAAAATTGTTTTAAAAATCTAGCATCATTTTCAAATAACAGCCTCATGTCATCAATTCCATATTTAGCCATAGCTATTCTTTCAACACCAAATCCAAATGCAAATCCAGAATATATTTTTGGATCTATTCCACAATTTTGTAATACTTTTGGATGAACCATACCACAACCTAACAATTCTATCCAACCTTCTTGCTTACAAACTCTACAACCTTTTCCACCACATACAAAGCATGATACATCAACTTCTGCACTAGGTTCTGTATATGGGAAATGATGTGGTCTAAATCTTATTTGTGTTTTTTCTCCAAGACATTTTTTAGCAAACATATCTAAAGTTCCTTTTAAGTCAGCCATTGAAATATTTTTATCAACAACTAATCCTTCAATTTGATGGAATACTGGTGAATGTGTTGCATCTACTGTGTCTGAGCGATATACTGCACCTGGACATATTATTTTAATTGGTGGCTTTTTATTTTCCATTGTCCTAATTTGAACTGATGATGTTTGTGTTCTTAATATCACATCATCTGTTATATAGAATGTATCTTGTAAATCTCTTGCAGGGTGATCAATAGGTGTATTTAATTGATCAAATACATAATATGTTTTTTCAATCTCTGGTCCATCTGCTATTTCATAACCCATTCCTAAGAATACTTCTTCAACTTCTTTTATAACTTGTTTTATTGGATGTAAAGATCCTCTTTTTATTTTTTTACTTGGTTCTGTTACATCTATATCTTCAGTTTGTAATCTTTTTTGAAGCTCTTCTCTTTTTAGCTCTTGCTTTTTTTCTTCCACAAGATTTTCAATTTCATCTCTTACTTCATTTACTAAGCTACCAATTACAGGTCTTTCTTCAGGACTTAATTTTCCCATACTTCTAAGTACTAGTGTTAATTTTCCTTTTTTTCCAACATACTTTACTTTTATATCAGCAAGTTGTTGTTCAGTTTTTACTTCCTTAATTTCTTTTAAGAATTCCTTTTTAATGTTTGCTACTTCTTCTTTCATACTCCATTTTCCTTTCTATTATATTTATATCAATATGGTCTATAAGTTCTCGTTTGCTTATAGACTCCGTATTTTCTTTCTTCATATGCTGGAACAGATATTATTTGGTTTGATGTATCAAATGTTTTGCTCATAAAAAACTCTTCCTTATACTTTCTTAAAATTCGTTGCTTTCTATTAAGTTTAAGTCTATATTTAATTTTATTTATATATGTATCTCTATCAATATATTCTAATCTTATTACATATACTCCAAATTCATTAATATCTACTGTTACTTTAACATCCTTTTTAGAAAATTCTTTAACAGATTCTTCTAGCTTTCCAATTACTTGTTCATCACTATATTTATTTGAGTCTATGTATAATTCTATTGTTTTAGTATCTTCCATATTTTTTTAACATCCTTTTTTTATTTTTATATCAAAAAATCCATTTCGCTCTATATACATCAATAGGACGAAATGGATTACTTTTCCGTGGTACCACCTAAATTTATTAATTATATATTTATAATTAACCTCATTAAAAGTTGTAACGGACTCCTCCGCTTCTTTCTACTCTTTTTACATTTCAAAAAAAGACCTTAAAAGTGAAATTTCTATATACTGCTAGTAATGGCTTACAACCTTAGACCATTTTCTCTTTCCTAGTTAATTGTATATATACTTTGCTTTTTCAATGGTTTTTCAACTATATACAAACAATATTTTATCATATTTTAAAATATTTTTCAAGAGGTTTATTTAATTTTTTCTAAATTATGTTGACAAAATAATATATTTTTATATAATTATACTTAATAATATTTATCGGAGGATAAAAAATGAAAGAAATAATTGATGTATATGACGAGAATAAACAAAAAACTGGAAAAACAATTTTAAGAGGAAAAGAAAGACTACAAAAAGGAGAATATGTTCTTGCAACAAAAGCTATATTTGTAAATTCAAAAAAACAAATATTGATAAGTAAAAGGTCAGATGCTAAGCCTAAAAATCCGGGTCTTTGGGAAATAGGGGCTGGTGGATGCAGTTTAACTGGTGAAACTTCTTTGCAAGCAATTATAAGAGAAATAAAGGAAGAACTAGGATTAGACCTAAACAATAAAAAAGGAATATTTTTTAAAGGATATAAGGATGACCACATATTTTTTGATATATGGCTATACAATATAGATGTTAAAATATCAGATTTAAATTTTTCAGATAACGAAGTAGTTGATGCAAAATGGGTTGAAATTGATGAATATATGAATCTTCATAATCAAGCAATGTTAGCTAATTATAAAGCTTTTGAGTACCAAGATTATGATAAATGTATGAAATTACTATTTAAAAACTAAAAATATTTCTACTATAAATTAAAATTATACCAATAAAATATTTAATAATAATCAATTTAAGAGCATTGTCAATTGACAATGCTCTTAAATAATAGTTTATTATTTGTAATAATAAATAAGTAAACCTGTAAGCCGGGTTCTGTCATTTAAAATAGTCATTTATCTAGAGTATATATCACTATATACTTCAAGCCACGCAATTTAAGAAGACGTCGAGCAGACTTAATCTTCTAATTTAGGTGTTGCTCCAGATGGGGTTTACACTGACCTGTTATGTCACCATAACAGCGGTGAGCTCTTACCTCGCCTTTTCACCCTTACCTAAAATTTTAGGCGGTTATTTTCTGTTGCACTTTCCTTAAGGTTTCCCTCACTAGACGTTATCTAGCATCATTGCTCTATGGAGCCCGGACTTTCCTCTCGTAATTCCTTTCGGATATTTACCAGCGACTATTCAATTTACTCTATTGTTTATTATATCATATACCGTTCATTTCTTCTAGTAAATTTTTATATTTTATTAAAAAAACATCTTTATCTTCTTTTTCTATAACATTTTTTATCTCATTTAATATAACGTATATTTTATTAACATTTAATTGTTTATCATAATTAACATTTGTATTTGTCAATAGAGATGAAAATTTATCTATTCCATTTTGTATCTCCTTATTAGCTTCATCCCATTTTTCTTCATTTATTCTGCTATATGCTATTAAAACACTTTCCTTAGCTTTTATTGTAGCTTTATATACTTCGTCTTTTGATACATTTTCTATAAATTTAGAAATGCAATAATAGATATTACACAATTTACTTAGAGTCTCATTTTCCTTTTTATCTTTAGCCTCTTTTGAAAGTTCATCTAGGTATCTATTTAATTTTAAGATATCTTCTTGATTTATACTTGTTTGGTAAATATCTAATGTTATTGTTGGAATAACTGTATATATCTCTTCAATTTCTTTTTGTATATCATCCCAATTTATTTCTTTTTGTCTATCTTTTGATAAATTATTTATCCTTTCCATATCATATTGTTCTTTTTTTTGATTACTACTATTTTTATCATTATTTCCTTCTTGACTACTACTTCCACCATTTCCTTGACTTTGTGATTCTTGCCCACTTTCTGCACTATTGCTACTAGTATCTCCTGTTCCAGATGAATCATCTACTTGTTTTGTTGTTACTTTATAATTTTGTGTTGTAACATTATTTATTCTATTTGCCATATTTATTACTTTTACTTCTAAATATTGTGTCTCTGATAAAACCTTATCTTCTATTGTTTTTTCATTATCTTTTGTTGCATTTGAGTAAATCACAACTCCCAAAACACCTATAATTACTATAACAATAATAAAAGATAACATTTTAATTCTTTTATTCATATAAAAACCTCTTTTTCTTATTTATTGTTCATAGTGTTTCCATTTTTTTTATATTTATTCTTTGTATATTTTTTTAATTATTATTTATACTAAAAATATATTTATTTTTTAGGAGAGTAAAAAGTGGTTACTTTTGTAAATTTATATAGTGAAAAAAAAGGTGAGATAAATAAATTTTTAAGTAAATTTTACAATACAAATATTGAATTAAAAGATAGTTTAAAATGGGAAAAAGAATATAAAAATCCTATTGAAATAACTGATCTTATAGGTGTGTATATAGATAATATTGATGCTTTTGATATAAATATGTTAGTTTGTCTAGACAAAAATGTATATATCAATATTACAGAAAGAAATGGTAATAATATAATTGCGTATCTATTTGAAAGATTCCCCTATTAAAAAATTCTATGAATAAACTTCATAGAATTTTTATTTATTTTTCCATAATTATTGTTACTGGTCCATCATTTAATAAGTCTACTTTCATATCTGCTCCAAATATTCCTTTTTCAACTTTAATGTCATATTCTTCGCATTTGTTACAAAAATATTCATATAGATCTTTTGCTATATCAGGTTTAGCAGCATCAGTAAAACTTGGTCTGTTTCCCTCTAAACAATTAGCATATAATGTAAATTGTGATACAATTAGAAGCTCTCCTTCTACATCTTTTAAACTTAGATTCATTTTTTTATTTTCATCTTCAAATACCCTAAGTTTGCATAGTTTTTTTGCTAAATAGTCAGCTTTTTGTTTATCATCATCATGTGTAACACCCAATAATACCAAAAAACCTTTTCCTATTTTTCCAACTATTTTTTTATCTACTTCTACTTGTGCATGTTTTACTCTTTGTATAACTAATTTCATTATTTTTTATTTTCCTTTTTATCTTGGTTTTTTTCTTCTTTCTTTTCTTCTTGTTTATCTTTCTTTTTTGGCTCTTTAACAGCTGATTCAACTTTTACAGTTTTTTGTAAATCTGATTTTGCTTTCTCTTCTTTTTTATCCTCTTCAGCTTTTTCTTTTTTCTCTTCAGGTTTTTCTTCAACTATTTCTGCTTCAATTACAACATCTTCTTGCTTTTCTCCACAATTTGGGCAAAATTTATCATCTTTTTTTATTTCCTTATCACATTTTTGACATCTTCTTTTATCTTTAAGTGATAATAATTCTTCTTGTAATTCAACTATTTGTTTAGTTACTTCTTCTAATGAATTTATCTCATCAGTTAAATCCTTAGAAAAGTCGACTGTTTTTTTGCCTAGTTCATGTTTTTCATAAACTTTCTTTCCAATTTCTTCATATATATCTGATACTTTTGATTTTAGTTCACTAATTTTTAATTTTATTTTTGTTTCTTTAGCTAACTTTCCTGTTTTTTCTGCTGTTGCTTTATATGTTTCACTTGCTTTTTTACCTAATTTATCAAAAAAATCCATACTTATTACCTCCACTTATTTTATTATATCTTTTTGAATATAATATTATTCATTTTATTACTCTTTTTTCTTTGCTCTTGTCATCAATTTATTAACAGCTTCTTTAGGATCCAATCCTTTATATATTACTTTATATACAGTATCAATTATTGGAACGTCTATATCATGAATGTTAGCAAGTTCATAAGCAACTTCAATATTATCTATACTCTCAATTACCATTCCTACTTCTTTTTTAGTCTCTTCTAAAGATTTTCCTTGTCCAATTAACTTTCCAGCTTTTCTATTTCTACTATGTTCGCTTAAACAAGTTACAATTAAATCGCCTAATCCACTAAGTCCATAAAATGTTTCTTTGTTACCACCTAATTCCATTCCAAGTCTAGTTATTTCAGAAAGTCCTCTAGTTATTAAAGCAGCATACGTATTATCTCCTAACCCTAATGCAGCTGCTGCTCCAGAACAAAATGCAATTATATTTTTTAATGCAGCACCTAATTCTACACCTTTTACATCTGTTGATGTATATATTCTCATTTTTTCACACATAAATGTATTTTGTATAAGTCTTAATATTGTTTCATCTTTAGAAGCAATTACTAATAAAGTTGGTATTCCAATAGAAACTTCTTCTGCATGACTAGGTCCTGATAATACTCCCACTTTGGCATCAGGTTTTTCATCTAATATTACTTCATCAAGTGTACTTAAACTGTCTTTTTCAAATCCTTTTGAACATATGATTACTGGTTTATTTCCAACATAATCTTTATATTGTTTAAATGTATCTCTAGTAAATTTAGATGGTGTTACATGTAAAATAAATTCTACATCTTCAACTACATATTTTATATCTGTTGAACATTCAATATTATCTGGTATTTTTAATTCTGGTAAAAATATACATTTTTTTTCATTATTTATTAAATCTCTTTCTTTTTCAGAAAATGACCACATTTTTATCTCATTTCCTAATCTAGCCAAATGCGTTGCTAAAGCAACTCCCCAGCTTCCACTTCCTATGACTGCAATTTTTTTCATATTATTTTTCCTTCCTTTTACTTATTTGTTTTAAAACTAAGTTTATTTTCTGTTCCATTCAAAATTCTTCCTAAATTACTTCTATGATTAAATATTACTATAACTGCTAATATTATACTAAAAAGGAAATATGATGTTTCACTTTTTGATATATAGTGTTCACTATGCATAAATACTGTTAAAACTGGAAATAGCACTGCTGCTGTTATTGACCCTAAAGATACCATTTTTGTTAATGTTATAATTAGTAGTGCAAATACTAAACATATTAAACCAATTTGCCAGTTTGTAATTAGTAAAACTCCCAATGATGTAGCTACACCTTTTCCACCTTTAAATTGGAAAAATATTGGAAATGTATGTCCTATTACAACTGCTATACCAGCTACTTGTACTAATATATTTGCATCAACATCATCTCCAGTAAATTCCCCAATTATTACTGCAATTATTGCTGGTACTACTCCTTTTAAAATATCACAAAGTAGTGTTATGGCTGCTGCTCCTTTTCCAACAGCACGTAGCATATTAGTACTTCCTGCATTTCCACTACCTTTTTCTCTTACATCAAATCCTGCTACTTTTTTACTTATTATAACAGAAAAATTTATACTACCTATTGCATAAGCAATGATAGCCATCACTATGTACACTGCCATTTGCTATACTCCCTTCTCATTTTTTTCTCTAACAATTACTCTTATTGGAGTTCCTTCTAACCCAAATTCTTTTCTTATTTGATTTACAAGATATCTTTGATAAGAAAAATGAAATAATTGTTTACTATTTACAAATATTACAAATGTCGGTGGTTTTGTTGTAGCTTGAGTTCCATAAAAAATTTTAAGTCTTCTTCCTTTATCAGTTGGTGGCTGTACCATCGCAATTGCTTCATTTATAACTTGATTTAATAATGATGTTGATATTCTTTTTGCATTTTGCTCTGCTACATTATTTATCATTTGAAAAATTTTATCAACTCTTTTACCTGTTTTAGCTGATATAAATATAATAGGAGCATAAGATAAATATGATAATTTTGAATAAACTTCTTTTTTATACTTTTCAAGAGTTCCTGTTTCTTTCTCATATTCATCCCATTTATTTACTACAATTATTATTCCTTTTCCTGCTTCATGTGCTTCACCTGCAATTTTTGCATCTTGGTCAGTAACACCTTCTAATGCATCAATTAGCATCAAACACACATCTGCTCTTTCTATTGATAATAGTGTTCGCATTATACTAAATTTTTCAATTGATTCTTTAACTTTACTTTTTTTTCTTACTCCCGCAGTATCTATAAATACATATTTACCATGTTCGTTTTCATACTTTGAGTCAATTGCATCTCTTGTTGTCCCTGCTATGTTACTAACAATTACTCTGTTTTCGCCTAAAATTTTATTTATTAAAGAAGATTTTCCTACATTTGGTTTTCCTATTACAGCAACTTTTATTTCTTCACTATCATCTTCATTTTCACCTTCAGGAAAATGGTTAAAAACTTCGTCTAACACATCACCTATTCCTATTCCATTAGTAGAAGATATTGGAAATGGTTCTCCCATACCTAAATTATAGAATTCATATGCAGATTGTCTATCTACTTCAAAATTATCAGCTTTATTACATACCAAAACAACTGGTTTTTTAGATCTTTTTAACATCAAAGATATTTCTTTATCAACAGCAGTTAAACCTTGCCTTATATCTGTAACAAAAACAATCACATCGGCCATTGTCATAGCTAAATCAGCTTGTTCTCTCATCTGAGATAGAATTACATCTTCTGATTCAGGTTCAATTCCTCCTGTATCTATTATTGTAAAATCTCTTCCTCTCCAATTAGTTTCTGCATACACTCTATCTCTTGTAACTCCTGGCGTATCTTCAACTATAGAGATTCTACTTCCAGCTAAATAATTAAAGAAAGTTGATTTTCCTACATTTGGTTTTCCTATTATAGCTACTATTGGTTTTCCCATTTCCTTCACCTCCTATATATTTGGTGTTTATCTTTTTAGATTCTTACAAATCCTCCAACTATTTTATTTTCACCTTCTTTTGGTAATATTTTAGCTCCACCTGCTAAAACAACTAAATCACCTGTTTCAAGAATTCCTCTATTTTTTAATATTTCTATTCCTTCTGAAATTTTATCTTCTATAGTCATATTCCTTCCTTCACCTGTTACTAATATTGGTGTTACATTCCATGTAAGAGCTAATTGATAATATGTTTGTTCATCATCAGCTATTGCAAATACAGGACATCCATAACCAAATCCTGAAATATTACGTATAGAATCTCCTTTATGTGTATATGCAACAATAGCATCTGCTTTTAAATGATTTGCTGTTAGACACGCTATATATGCAATATTTCCTTCTAAATCATTTTTATCTATTTCAATATTTTTTCTCTTAAATCTTTTCCAATATTTTATTGAACTTTCTACTGTCTTTGAAATTTTATCCATAGCTTCTACACATTGTACAGGATATTCTCCCATAGCACATTCACCTGAAAGCATTATTGCTCCTGTAACATCATATACAGCATTAGCAACATCACTAACTTCTGCTCTAGTTGGTCTTGGTTGTGTTATCATTGTCTCTAACATTTGTGTTGCTGTAATTGATGGTTTTGAATTATTATTAGCTCCTTTTATAAATCTTTTTTGTACAACTGGAACTTCTTCCATAGGTATTTCAACACCCATGTCTCCACGAGCTACCATAACACCATCAGCAGCTTTTAAAATCTCTTCAAAGTTATCAATTCCTTCTTGATTTTCAATTTTTGCTA
>CANQQC010000020.1 GCA_947625925.1 uncultured Clostridia bacterium
AAAGTTTATTCCTATATGAAAATTTATTCCTGCTCCTACTATATTTATTAGCCATATTGTAATTCCTCCAAGTATTGGATTTACTATAAGTTTCAATATTTTTTTTAATGGCACAATAAATATTTTTCCAAATAAAAACAAAAAACATATACATGCTAAATAAGCAATAATATTCGTATTCATTTTTAGACCTCCAAAAAGTTCTTAATAATTTTTATGATACTTTTTGGACAATTATTCTTATATTTTATATAGCTTCATTATTTTTTTCTATCAACTGATATTTTGTTTTATTTATCATATCTACAGATATACCTTTATGTTTTGCAAGTTTTATTAGATAATCTAACTTTGATTGCTTTTCCTTAATTTGATACACATAATAATCAACTAAATCTCCTTGTGCATAATTAAAATTTGTATTAGCTGTTTTTAATTCTCTACTTGTTTTCATTATATTTTTTATTATATCTGTTTCCTTTTCTATCTCAGTTTTTTCTATAATAGCTAATTCTTTTGCATACCTCTCTTCCATATCTCTCCTCTTTCCATAAAATGTTTTTTATATTTTATTCTAAAAATTCTTTTTTATTCATTTTTTTCGCTAAAACTCTTGTTTTTTTCATGATTTTATAAGATAATATATATGTATAATATTGTAAATGAAAGGGAAGCTTTTATGAAATTCATTGACAAGTTTTTAAAGAAATTAAATGTAAGCAGAAATACTTTTGCTACATATATATTTACTCTTATTACAGTTTATTTAGCTGTTGATAGGATAGTAGAAATGTTATTGATGATTTTTACAGGTGTAGCTGTTTCTTATTGGGGACCTATTACCTATACATTTGCTTTAGCATGTCCTATTTTAGCTTTTTTATTTTCTGGACATTCTGCTTTCGCAACATCAAAAAATCATAAAATAACTCTATTTTATTTATATGTAATAGGTTTATACATAATAGCTGTTTCAATGTTTACACAATGGTTGAATTTTGCAGTTTGGCTATTTTTAATTTCATCACCAAATTATGTAGAAATTGTAACAGATTTTTCTGATTTAGTATCACCAGCACTTACAAGCATATCTTTATATTTGCCACTTTTGACTTTCTTTCCAGTTTTCAAATGGCTATTCTTTAGTGTTAATGATAGTTTGGATTATAGAAAATCTATATGGGATTATAAAGGTATTAACTTATCAGAAAACAAATCAGGTCATGGGGCATATTCATATGAAGTATTTTTATGTACTCATGATGAAACCGGTCAGAATATAAAAATTGGTGAAACAGCAAGATTTCGTCCTCTTTTTGTATGTGGAGGATCTGGCTCTGGAAAAACGACTTTAATATATGAACCTCTTATAGCTAGAGATATTGAAAAGAAAAACTTCTTTAGAGAAGCTTCTAAAGAATTAGGATATACTGCATTAAAAACAAAGATTGCAACACTAAATGCTCCTTATGATAATGAGTATTTAAATGAAAACTTTACATTAAATATGATTACACCTGTTCCGGGAAAAGAAAATATTTATAACGCATTCATTAAAAAATTAGTACTTTATAGCGGTAGTGAGACTGTTTATAAAGATTTAGGTATTACAGTAATGTCTCCAGATTATGAATTGATTTCAAATATGATTAACGTTTGTGAAAACTTTAATTTTAAATATAATTTAATAGATCCTACAAATCCAAATTCTGTTGGATTAAATCCTTTTGTTTATGATGATCCGTCAAAAATAGCAATCACTATAACATCAGCATTAAAATCAATGTTTAATGATACTCATCATGATGCAGAAGAAGTTTATAGAGAAGATTTCTCAATTAGGGCTATTGAGAACTTAGCAATATTATTAAAAGAAATGTATCCTCGTATGAATGAAGGAGCTCTTCCTAATTTATATGATATGTTAAAAATGATGACAAACTTTGAATTAGTTGAAAAAATGTGCAAGATTATGGCTCATGATGAAAAACTTGCAGATAAATATGCACTTCAAATAGCTTATTTTAAAAATCATTTTTATAAAAATGCACCAAACAAAGAAATTACAGAAAAAAACATTTTTACCTCAGTTACATTGCTAGATAATCTTCTTAGAGTACCAGGTGTAAAATCTGTACTTTGCAATAGATATAACAATATCAATTTTGATGATATGTTGGCAAAAGGTGAAATCACATTCATCTGTACAAGAAGAGGTGATTTAGGTACTGCAGCAAATAAAGCTTTTGGACTATTTTTCTTAATATCTATGGAAAATGCAGTATTAAGAAGACCAGGAACATCTGATTCTAGAATTCCTAATTTCTTATATATAGATGAATTTGCCGATTATTTAAGTAAAGATGTTGAACCACTATTTACTTTATATCGTAAATATAAGGTTTCTACTGTTATATCAGCACAAAATTTAGAGCAATTAGAAACTCCTTATTCTAAGAACAAATTTAAAAACACTATTCTTTCAAACTGTGCTAATAAAATATTTACAGGTAATGGTGTTATTGAAGAACTAGAATGGTGGAGTCAAGAATTTGGAATGAAAAGACAATGGTCATATTCAAAATCAATGGATATGGGAAAATTGGAATATGATCCTAAAGTTTCAAATGTTCAATGGAAATATGTTAGAATTATTCTTGCTGGAAGATTACAAAATTTAAATGGTAATTTCTGTGCAGTTAAAATAGTAGGTGAAAATGGTTCAAGAACTCAAGTAGGTATAGGTAGATTTAAGCCTTTAGCTTCTAAATACAAAGAAAAACAACCTATGAAAAACTTTAACTTTGAAAAAGTTAGTGGTTACACTGCCAATAGTAGTGATTCAGAAGACTCTTCAAATGAAAAATTTGATTTAAAAAATATTAACTTTAAAGATGAAAGAGATGAATTTAATCCTATAAAAATAAATACATCCGATTCAAATTATATCTTTGATAATGAAGATGCAATAATTATAAACTTTAAAGATAAAAAGAAAAAACAATAATATAAAAAAGATGGAGTATCATATTCTCCATCTTTTAAATTTGTAATCCTATAAATTCTAACACTATTCCTGATATAACACCAATTGAATATAATAATATTACAATTTTTATATTCTCTTTTATTTTTTTGTTTATTTTAAATAATACAGCAAGTCCAACTCCAGCTCCCACTAGTAAACCAGAAATCATTGTTGCACTAGTAATCAAATTTTGTAAATACATTTGTGTTAATGTTACTGAAGACACACAATTTGGTATTAAACCAATTAAACCTGCAACCATTGGTCCTAGTATAGGTCTATTTAGTAATAAATGAGATATTGTTTCTTCCCCTATTAGCTTTATGAATACATTTATTATAAAACTTACGACTAATATAAATAATGTAATGTTTATTGTATGTTTTATACTTGATTTAATTATTCCATTATGATCACAATGACAATGTTCTTCTTCACATAAGTCTACAATTTTTTCTTCATCTTCTTTTCCTTTATTTTTTATTCTTAAAAATACATCTATTAAAATTCCTGAAATCATACCTATTATTAATTTGATTATTAGTATTTTTAAAATTGTTGAAAAAGGAACTGCTTCAGATATCAATATTGGAAGCATTTCATCAGATGTAGATAAATATACTGATATTAAACTTCCAAGTGTAATCACTCTTGCAGCATATAAATTAGTTGCAGATGCTGAAAATCCACATTGTGGAAATATTCCTAAAAAACTTCCCCATACACTTCCCCATTTACCTGCTTTTTTTATCGTTTTCTTTGCTTTTTCACTAGTTTTATGTTCTATATATTCCATTATTAAATATGTAATAAATAAAAATGGTATCAATTTTATTACATCTATTATCGTTTCTTGAATAACTTCAAACATTACTTTCTCCTTATTTAAATTCATATTATTTTACCATATTTTTCATAAAAAGTAAATAGTATTGTATTTACATCATAAAAAAGAATCTAGGTTAGAAGTCTAGATTCTTTCTTCTTAACTTATTTTATCTTCTATTGCATCCACAAAAATTATTGTTTATTCTTGAAATTCCATTATTATTGTTATTATTATTGTTATCATTATCATTATTTCTTTGACGTAAATATCTATTAACAAGCATTGTTATATATGTTGTAATAAAGGATATAATTGTATATATAATACCTGCAATCAAGAAATTTAAATTTGATAACGCAAATGTAATTATTAAAAATGTAGAAAAAGTTATGGCAGCAACTAAGTATGGACATTTAAGTATTTTTTGTAATGCTATTGAGTATATTATCACTGCAAAAGGTATTGCAAAAAATATAAGTAAATTTATCATGATATTTTTCTTCCTTTCTATCTCTTTTTATTATTTTATGTTTTTGTATTATTTTTTGCTAATATAAAAAACTTTAATAAGAATTTCTTATTAAAGTTTTATCATTTTTAATATTCAACATTCATTAAATACAATCCTTGTGGTGGTAATGTTTTTCCTGCCAACTCTCTTTTTTGTTCTTTTATTATATTTGGTATATCTTCAGGTTCTATTTTTCCTATTCCTACATCTACTAATGTACCTGAAATTATTCTAACCATATTATATAAGAAACCACTTCCTGTTAATTCAATATATATTCTTTCTTCAGGCATTTTTATTACTTCTGCTTTATATATTGTTCTCACACTATTTTTGCTACTTGTTCCACTAGCTTTAAAAGCTTTAAAATCATGCTCTCCTTCAAAATATTTTGCAGCTTCATTCATTCTATCTACATTTAATTTCATAGGTATATGAGTTTCAAGATTTCTATATATAGCTGTTCCATATTCTGAATTATTTATTACATACCTATAAGTTTTTCTTTTACAAGATAATCTACTATGAAATCTTTCTTCAACTTCTTCTGCTTTTATTATACGTATAGATTTTTTTAAATTTGTATTTATCGCTATTGCAAACTTTTCGATAGGTATTTTGCAATCTGTTTTAAAATTCGCAACTTGCCCTTTAGCATGAACACCTGCATCAGTTCTTCCTGATGCATTTAAGTCAACTTTTTGTTTTGTTACTAATTCAATTGCTTTTTCAATTGTACCTTGTATATTTAATTTGTTTGGCTGTTTTTGCCATCCGATTGAAATCTTTTCCATCATATTCAATGGTTAATTTTATATTTCTCATACTATTCCTTTTATTTTTTTGTTTTTGCTATTCTCATTTTTTGTTTAATTTTATTTAATTTAGTTTTTTTATTATTAGTGTTTGTAAATCTTTTTGTAACAACATTATTTATTAAAATTTTCTTTAAAACATCTTCTCGTACATCAGCAATTAAAGTTCCATCTTTTGCAACAGATACTTTTCCTGTTTCCTCAGAAACTACAATTACTATACAATCAGATTCTCTCGAAGCTCCTACAGCTGCTCTATGTCTAGTTCCTAATTCTTTTGCAATATTTTTATCATCTGCCAATGGCAACACACATGCTGCTGCTGCAATTTTATTATTACTAATAACAACTGCACCATCATGAAGTGGTGTATTTGGCACAAAAATATTTACTAAAAGCTGTGGTGATACTTCTGCATTTATTTCAATACCTTTTGCAATAATATCTTGAATTTTTATGTCTCTTTCAATAACAATTAGTGCTCCTGTTTTTTGTTCCATTGTTGCTATTACTATTTTATATACATCTTCTTTTGTTTTTGTTTCCAAATCTTTTGTTATACCAAAAAACTTTGTAAATTTATTTGTTCCTAATTGTTCTAATCCTCTTCTTAATTCTGGTTGGAATATTATTAGTATAGCAATAACACCAAAATTCATAATTGTTGACAATATTGAATTTAATATTTTTAAGTTAAATAAAGAACTAGCCCATGTAACTATTATAAGTAGAGCTATACCTTTTATCAATTGCCATGCTCTTGATTCTTTTACAATTTTAAAAAAGTAATATGCTAAAAATATAACTATTGATATATCTACTATTAAACTTATTAGTAAGTATGGATTTCCTTGCAAATTTTTTATATATACTAATATGTTTTCAGTATAAAATTTTTGCCAATTTGTTCCAATTTCTATTCCCATATTTTTTCTCCTATTTTTATATAAATAATGAGTAAATTGCTGATGAAGCCATTGCCAATAACATTAATATAACTAATATAGATGCTATTATTTTAACAAATATTTGACCTCTATCATATTTTGTTTTTTCTACATTAACCTTTTTTTCTTTTTTTTGCTTTGTTTTGTTTTTAACTTTAGATTTATCTTTCATTTTCTTCATCCTCTCTACTTACTTTTAAAACTCCTTATTTATTATATCATATCCATTTGATTTTTCAACAAAAATCAATCAATTTACTTATTTTACTATTTCTATAATTGTATCAATTTTTTCTTTAGGTTTATCTTCTATTAAAATTGTTTGTAACAATTTTTCCTTAACTTCTTCTATCTTTTCTTTATCATTTGCATGAATATATGCTACAATATCTCCTTGACAAACTTTTTGTCCAACTTTTGAGTTCATAATAATTCCTACACTATTATCAATTTTGTCACTTTTCTTTATTCTACCTGCTCCAAGATAACAAGCTAATTGTCCAATAGTTTGAGCATTTATACTTTGTATATATCCATTTTCATTTACTTTTACTTGTTCTATATATTTTGCCTTTTCAAATTTTGATATATCTTTTATATATGATATATCTCCACCTTGATTACCAATCATTTCAATAAACTTTTCATATGCTTTTCCATTTTTTATATTGCTTAAAATCAATTCTTTATTTTGAGTATCATCATTACCTTTTCCTGAAAGCTTTATCATATAATTTGCCAATTCAAAAACAACTTGTCTTAAATCTTCAGGCATATTTCCCTTTAAAAAGTTTATAGCTTCAATCACTTCCAAAGTATTTCCAATTGCATATCCTAATGGTTCATCCATGTTTGTTAAAACACATACAGTCTCTCTATTGGCTAATTTCCCTATTTCAATCATTTTTCTAGCAAGTTTTCTTCCATCTTCAACATTTTTCATAAATGCACCTGAACCAACAGTTACATCCAATACAATTTTTTCTGCTCCACTTGCAATTTTTTTACTCATTATACTTGATGCGATTAAAGCAATATTATCAACACAAGAAATACTATCTCTTAACGCATATATTTTTTTATCTGCTGGTGCTAAGTTTAATGTTTGTGAAATCATACTTACACCAATATTTTTTACGTTTTCTAAAAACTCATTCATTTGTATTTGTGTATTATATCCAGGTATAGATTCTAATTTATCTACTGTCCCTCCAGTAAAACCTAATCCTCTCCCAGACATCTTTGCAACTTTAATTCCAAGTGAAGATATTAAAGGACATAAAATTAGAGATACTTTATCTCCTACTCCTCCTGTTGAATGTTTATCAACAATGGTCTCATTTAAACTTGATAAATCTAGAATTTCTCCTGAATTTGCCATCTCTATTGTTAAATCTGTGATTTCTCTATCATTCATACCATTTAAATATATAGCCATAACTAATGCTGCTGCTTGATAATCTTCTACTTCTCCATTTGTATAACCTTTAACAAAATACTGTATTTCTTCTCTTGTAAGTTCTTTCTTATCTCTTTTTTTAGCAATTATTTCTAATATATTCATATCAATTCTCCTATACTTTTAAAGTTTCTTTTTTTGTTTTTATATTCTTTGTGAAACTCTTTCTATGTATTGAACATAATCCATATTCTCTTATAGCTTCCATATGTTTTGCTGTACCATATCCTTTATGTTTTGCAAATCCATATTGTGGATATACCTCATCTAATTCTCTCATAATTCTGTCTCTTGTTACTTTTGCCAGTATTGATGCAGCTGCTATTGAATATACTTTTGCATCTCCTTTTATTAAAGATCTATATGGAATTCCCAATGTATCAATTTTAGTTAAAGCATCTACTAGTATTATTTCTGGCTTTACTTCTAATTGCTTTAATGATTCTGTAAGAGCTTTTTTTGTCGCTTCTAAAATATTTATCTCATCAATCTCTTCTTGCCAAATTATTCCTATCCCATAACTAATCGCTTCTTGCTTAATTTGTTCGAATAATTTTTCTCTCTTTTTTTCTGAAACTTTTTTTGAATCATTTACTCCTTCTATCATAGAATCATCAGGCATAATTACACTTGCAACAACAACAGGACCTGCTAGAGGTCCTCTTCCTGCTTCATCAATTCCACAAATATATTTATATTTTTCTTCTTTGTGTATGTTTTCTTCTATTTCTTTTAATTTTGTCAATCTTTCTAATTCTTTTTCTTTCATTTTATATTCCTGCTTCTTCTATACTAGATAAAGTATAATATACATTATTTTCATATATATATCCTGGCAAATATATTACATCTACATTTTCATTTTCTATATTATATATAACAACATACTCATTTGATGTTTCTTTTAATTCATTTAATCCTATCTCACTCATATCCTCAGGACTTAATTGGTATGCCTCATCATTTTCTTTTAATGTTGTATAACTAGATAGATCTTCTTCAAATTTTGTACCTTTTAAATATGTATTTTTTATCTCTGTTTTTTGTTCATCAGTTAACTGTCCTGTTCCATAATGAAAATTAGCATTTTCTACATATTCTCTTCCCTTTGCTTTAAGCATTAACATATTTGTTTTTAGACTTTCTAATTCAGCTTTTTTTACACTTTGCATTCCTGAATTTATAGCTACACCCGCTATAATCATTAGCACTACTACTGTTATAGACAAAATAAGTAATGATACACCATTTTCTCTTTTATACATATTACATCCATCCTTCTTGTATCAATTTAAATTATAAATATTTTTTGCTGTTCTAAATAATTGTGTTAAAATCAAAAATCAATAATTTTTTCATATTAATATAATATAAATCTTCACGATTTTTCTATATTTTATAATAATTATAGTTATTTGTAAATATTATGTTAGATAAAAAATGTCCAAAAAAATATAAATAATTCACATTTTCTTCACAAATATGGTGTAATATATATTAAGATTTAAATATAGGAGGTTCAAAATGGACGAAAAAAACAAAGAAAAAGAAAATAAAAAAAATGCTAAAGCTAATAAAAAAGAAAGTGCTGACAATTTTAAAGCTGTAAAAAAATCTAATTTCACTTCATATGCAAAGAAAGCTTCTTCATCTCCTGCATCGGGATTTGGAAAAACAGTTGTGATTCCATTTTTTTGTGGAGTATTAGGATGTGCAGTTGTTTTAGGTACATGTTTTGGAGTTCCTTCTATTAAAAATAAAATTTTCGAAGCTACTCCTTCAAATAAAACTCCATCAAGCAGCAACAAATCTTCTGAATATAGTGGCTATGTTGATCAAGCTTCTTTATCAGCATATTCAGACACATCAATATATGCTGCAAATAAAATATTACCTTCAATAGTAGGAATTTCTGTTGAATATACTGTTAATTCAGGCTTATCTTTATTTTCTTCAAGACAACAAACAGCAAAAGCTGAAGCTACTGGTTCAGGAATTATTATAAGTGAAGATGGATACATCTTAACAAATAATCATATTGTTTCTTCAACATCTTCTGAATCATATTATGTAGTTTCTGATGCCAATAAAGTAACTGTTAAATTATATAATGATGATACAGAATATGAAGGTAAGATTGTTGGTAAAGATGAACAAACAGATTTGGCTGTTATTAAAATAGATAAAAGTGGACTTACTAAAGCAGAATTTGCTGATTCAGATTCTGTAAAAGTTGGTGAATTTGCAATGGCTGTTGGTAATCCTTTAGGTTTAGATAGCAGTATTACCTGTGGAGTTATAAGTGCAGTAAATCGTGAAGTAAAAGATTCTGATGGTAAATCTTTTACACTAATTCAAACAGATGCTGCTATTAACTCTGGTAATAGTGGTGGTGCATTAGTTAATTCTGAAGGTGAAGTAATCGGTATCAATACTTTAAAAGTTTCAGGAACAGGAATTGAAGGAATGGGATTTGCAATTCCAATAAATTCAACTGTCGATATTACATCAGAACTAATTCAATACAATAAAGTAAAAAGACCTTATATTGGAATTACTGGTGTTGATTTGAATGAAAAAATTGCTGATGCATACAATCTTGTTGTTGGAATTTATGTAAGATCAGTTGAAGAATTTTCAGCAGCAGAAAAAGCTGGTATTAAAGCTGGTGATGTAATTATAGAAGCAGATGGTAAAAAAGTTACTTCTATGGATGAATTAAATGAAATTAAGAACAAAAAACAAATCAATGATGAAATTAAGTTAAAGATAAATAGAGATAATGATGAAAAAGAAATAACAGTTAAATTAGGAGAACAACCTTAATTATTTCACTAACAGTTCACACAATGGACAAAAATCATTGTTATATTATAAACATAATCAGTAATAAATACTGATTTAAAATAAAAAACATCCCCTTTTATTTTCAAAAAAGAGAAGTCATATCCACTTCTCTTTTTGTTTATTTTTTTAACTTTTTAAATCAATATCAAAGAACTGTTGAAAAAAAAATAAAGTAATGTTATAATTTATTTATACAGAATTTATATAGAAAAAGTTGTTAAAGGTGAAAGATTATGAATGTTATATTACCAGAAAAATTAAAGTATTCACTAAAAGACAAAATAATTTATACAACAACTATTCTACTAAGTTTAATTTGCTTAATGTCTCTTGTCTATGTTGAGATTTCGAGTAACACAAGCATCGTTGAAATATTAGACACTTCTGAAGCAGAAGCTAAAGCATTAGGTAATAAAACAAATGAAGAAATTGAAGCTTTAAAAAATATAATAAATAGTAAGTTTCATAACAATATTGAGAAAAGTTCAGTTAGTAGTAACATTAAGAAAATAGATAATACGAAAGATATCGTGTGTACTGCATTAGATACAAAAGAATCAAAACCAGGTAGTTATGAAATAAATGTTGTATTGCCAGTCATAAACATTGATAGTGAAATTACAAAAGAATATAATAAAGAAATAGAAAATGTTTTTAAAGCAAAACTAGATAGTGTTTTAGAAACTGAAAATAAAGATATAGCATATAGTACAGAATATGTTGCAAGTGTTAATAATAATATTTTATCACTTATGATAAAATCAAATTTAAAAGAAGGTTCAAATAATGCTCAAAGAACAATTATACAAACATATAATTATGATATAAATAAAGACAAAGAATTAACACTTAAAGATGTTTTAAAAACAAATAACTTAGAAGAAGAAACTATTAAAAGTACTATAAGAGCTGAAATAGAAAAATCTCAAAAAAGAGTTAATGAATTTAAAGAATTAGGTTATTCAATATATAGTAGAAATCCAAATTCTAGCATATATGAAATAAAAAATTCAAAAGAATTTTATTGTACAAGTAATACACTTTATATTATATATGCATATGGAAATGAAGATTTTACAAGTGAAATGGATGTAGTCGTTATTTAAAACAAATCTTGACTACATCTCATTTTTGGAGTATTATATATGTAGACTTTAAAGGAATGGAGAGACAAATTATGTTATGTTCAATATGTAAAAAAAATACAGCCATTATTTTTTATAACAATGTTGATAAACATGGAAAAACAACTTTAGAAGGATATTGCTACGATTGTGCTAAACAAAAGGGTATAAATCCATCTGAAGTTTTAGCAAAACAAAATGATATCTTATCTAAAGATAATAAAAATCTAGATAGAATGTCTAAACAATTTGAAGCACTTTTTAAAGATTTATCAGAAAATTTAAATTTAGAAGATATTCAAAATATTGATGGAGCTATAACTTTTGGAATGTCTGAAGAAGATAGTGACCCTGACAACCCAGATGGTCAACATATTGCTGGTGCAGCTATACCTTTAGGCTCTATTTTTTCTAATATGTTTGGAAATAATCGTGCTGGTTTTAATATGAATAAAGGTTTTAGACAAGAAAGTCAAGATTCAAATTCTACAAAAAAAGTTAAGGTTGAAAAAAAGCCAAATAAAAAAGCAAATAAAAAGAAAAAATTCTTAGATACATTTGGAACAAATTTAACTGCAAAAGCAAATAATAATCAATTAGATAATGTTATTGGTAGAGAAAGAGAAATTGGACGTATTGTTCAAATATTAAATAGACGTTCTAAAAATAATCCTTGTTTAATTGGTGAGCCTGGTGTAGGTAAAACTGCAATTGCACAAGGTCTTGCTATTCGTATTGCTAATAAAAATGTTCCTGCAAAATTATTAAATAAGGAAGTTTATCTTTTAGACATGACTTCAGTTCTTGCTGGTACACAATTTAGAGGACAATTTGAATCTCGTATGAAAGGTATTATTGATGAATGTGTAAATTATGGGAATATTATTCTTGTAATAGATGAAATCCACAATATAATAGGAGCTGGTGATGGTGAACATTCAATGAATGCAGCAAATATTTTAAAACCTGCCCTATCAAATGGAGATATTCAACTAATTGGTACTACTACTTTAAAAGAATATAGAAAGTACATTGAAAAAGATTCTGCTTTAGAAAGAAGATTCCAACAAGTTCTTGTAGAAGAACCTAATATTGAAGATACAATAAACATCTTGATTGGTATAAAAAACTATTATGAAGAATATCATAAAGTAAAAATATCTAATGATATTATTAGACAAACAGTAATAATGTCTGAAAAATATATTCATGATAGATTTTTACCAGATAAAGCAATTGATATATTAGATGAAGCTTGTTCAAAGATAAATCTTGAGAATAAAGATTTATATGAGTTAGAAATGTTAAAACAACAACTTAAATCTGTTCAAGAAGAAAAAGAAGAAGTTGTTGCTGCTGATTCTACTGAAGATTATCAACGTGCTGCTGACTTAAAAACTAAAGAATGTCAATTAGTAGAGGCAATCGATAAGATAAATGCAAAATTAAAACTAAAAAGTATTAATGTTCAAGATATAGCAAATGTAATTGAAAGTTGGACTAAAATTCCAGTAAAAAAAATAACTGAGGCTGAAACTCAAAAATTGTTAAATCTAGAATCAAATCTTCATAAAAGAGTTGTTGGTCAAGATGTAGCAATTAGTGCAGTTTCAAGAGCTATAAGAAGAAATAGAGCTGGATTACAATCCACTAAACGTCCACCATCATTTATATTTGTCGGACCTACAGGAGTTGGAAAAACTGAATTAGCAAAAACTCTTGCCTTTGAAATGTTTGGATCAGAAGACTCTATTATCAGAATAGACATGTCAGAATATATGGAAGGTCATTCTACTTCAAAATTGATAGGTGCTCCTCCTGGATATGTTGGATATGATGATGCAGGACAATTAACTGAAAAAGTAAAAAGAAAACCTTATTCTATTATCCTTTTAGATGAAATAGAAAAAGCTCATCCAGATGTATTTAATATACTACTACAAGTATTAGATGATGGAAAATTAACAGATTCACAAGGTAATACAGTTAATTTCTCAAATACAATAATAATCATGACTTCTAATGCAGGTTCTAATTTAAATACAAATTCAATTGGATTTGGAAAAGAAACTGTTAGTAAAGATAAAATCCAAGATAGTTTGAAAGATACATTTAGACCTGAATTCTTAAATAGAGTTGATGAAATAGTTGTATTTGATTCTCTAACAGAAGAACAGTTACTTGAAATCGTTGATTTAATGTTAAAAGACACAGTAAAAGCTCTAAATGAAAAGAATATGAATCTTAATGTTTCATATGATGCTAAAAAATTCATCCTATCAAAAGGAACTGACTTAAAATTTGGAGCAAGACCATTAAGAAGAGCTATTCAAAAATATATTGAAGATGAAATATCTGAAAAAATATTAAGAAGTGAAATTCTTGATGGGCAAAGTATCAGTGTAAATTTAAAAGATAATACACTAATTTTTGAAGTAAAATAACGGAGGTTTTTATGTTAAAATATTTACCAAATACTTTAACCATTGCAAGATTTTTATTGATACCAATAATTATAATAAGTTTATTTACTGGACATTATATTACGTCCTTTGTGTTTGTGGCTTTATCTGCAATTACTGATATTGCAGATGGTTGTATAGCTAGAAAGTTCAATTTAATTTCAAATTTTGGTAAATTGATGGATCCTTTAGCTGATAAACTAACTTTAGTATCACTACTGACTGCATTAGTTACACTACATATTATTCCTATTTGGATTCTTGTTATTGTAACTATAAAAGAATGTACTATGGTTGCAGGTGCATCTTTCCTTTATGGTAAAGATGTTGTCGTTTATAGTAGATGGTATGGAAAATCAGCTACAGTATTATTTTATTTAGCAATAGCTATATCAATACTTACTAAGGCATTTAATTTTCCACCAATATGGAATAATGTAGATTTAGTACTTTATTGCATTGCTTTAGCTATGACAATTATTGCTTTAATATTATACATACACGACTTATCAATTTATGGTGTTATAGATAAAAATGATTTAAATAAAGATGTACAAGACGTTTCAATAACTAAAAGCAAAAAAGATAAGAGAATAAAAAATAATAAATAATAATTTTAAAAAAATATAGTGTAAATATACACTATATTTTTTTATTCAAAATCTTCTATTAATTGATTTAGACTTTCTTTACCGTATACTCTAATTCCATTGTTTAAGTTATTTTTATCTTCATCAGTTAAATAATCTACTGCAATATCAGTTAATTCATATACTTCTTCTTTTTTATCTTCATTTATTTTATATATAACAATTTTTCCTTTATCATTCCTTAATATATATTCTTGTTTATCCTCTTTTTCATATGTTGAATTAACTTGCAAAGTTTTAGATTCTTTATTATTCTTACTTTCCCATTCTTCTGTACATTCATCAAGAATCTCTTCTTGATTACTTATTTTATCAACTAATGTCTCTTCTTTAGATATTTCCATTCTATTTTTGTATTGTTGTTTTTCATAGATATTAACTCCAAAAATAACTCCTGTAATTGATATAATAACTACAATCATTGCTATTATTGTTTTATTCATTTATATAACCTCCATATACATATAGACTTATTATTTGCAGTTTTGTAAAATTTATACAAAAACAATCTTAAATATTAGTTAATGTGCTTTTTTATTTTAATTTTTCCTCTTTTATTTATATAAATATTTATCTCTCCATTTTCATCAGTTCTATATATTTCACTTTTTATTTTTGTTAAATTCTCTATCGTTTCTTCACTTGGATGCCCAAAGCTATTATCTTTCCCAACTCCTATTAAAGCTACTTTGGGTTTAACTCTTTTCAAAAAATCAAATGTTGAAGAAGTCTTTGAACCATGATGTGCTACTTTTAAAATAGTCGATTTTAAATTATCTTGTTTTAAAATCTCCTGCTCTGCAATTTTTTCAATATCACCTGTAAATAGACATGAAAAATCTTTATATTTTAATTTTGTAACAATTGAATTGTTGTTTAATGTATTTTCTTTAATAAGTTTATTTTCTGGAAATATTATTTCAAATAAAATATTTTTTTCTATATTTATTTTTTCACCCATTCTAACTATTTTTACATCAACTTTCTTCTGCTTTATAATATTTAAAAATTTCTTATAATTATCTGAATTTTCCCCTTGCTTTGCTATAAAAACCTTTTTAACTTTTAACTCTTCTAGGAGAGTTAGTATTCCTCCTACATGATCTTGATCAAAATGGCTGATTAAAACATAATCAATTTTTGTAAATCCTTTATCCAAAATATATGGTATCAAAGTATTTTTACCAACATCAAATTCCTTACTCATACTTCCACCACCATCTATTAAAATTGTTTTATTTCTAGGTGTTACTATAAAGGTCGAATCTCCTTGTCCTACGTCTATAAAGTTGATTTTTAAATTTCTTGGTATTATATAATTTAAAGAAAAAAATATTAGAATAAATATAAATAAATATCTTTTATTTAAGTTTTTATATTTAAATTTTGCAACTGCTACTATATATATAATTCTTTTTTGAGACATATTTAATTTACTTCTATTTTTTAAATCTATTATATAAAAGATAACAATCATAAATATGTAATAAAAAATTATATAAGTTATTTTTGGAGTTGCTAAATATATTTTTGAAAAAGGTAATTTTTGTGGAATTTTTGTTATTTGGATTATAATTTCAATTCCAATTTCTAAAATCTTTTGAAATAATATTACTATCTTAGAATCAATAAAAATGAATAAAGTATATAGTATTCCTATTATATAAGTTAACTCAACTATTAAACTTGTTAAGAAATTTGTGATTAAGAAATAAGGGCTAAAAATATTAAAATGATATATAGATATTGGTAAAACACCTATCTGGGCAGATAAAATAACTGATATCATTTCTTTTATTTTATCTGTTATTTTTATTATCTTTATTGGTATTTTATATCTAATTTTTTTATCTTTTATTTTTATCTTTTTTAATAAAATCAATATTCGTTTATTAAATAAAATAATTCCTATAGTTCCCATATATGATAATTGTAATCCTATATCTAAAATCATAAAAGGATTTTTAGTTAATATTATCAGTAATGATGTAGCAATACTTGTATATATATCATTTTTTCTATATATTACATTTGATATTAGAAGAATAATTCCCATAACTCCAGCTCTTACAACAGATGCACTAAATCCTGATATAAACATATACATTATAATTACTATAATTGTCAAAATATTAGCTAATTTCTTTCCAAAAATTTTACTTAACACTTTTATACTAAACAAAATCAAAAAAGCTATATGCATACCAGATACTGCTAATATATGTGACATACTAGCTTTTTTAAAAGCTTCTTTTGTATTATCTTCCATACTACTTGTTTCTCCAATTATTAGTCCTAAAAAAATGGCTTTTTTTTCTTCATTTAAGTTATTAGATTTTTTAATTATTTTTTCTCTTATATCGTTAGCTTTTTTGAAAAAAATATTTGAAACATTTTCCTCTTTTATATGAATTTTGTTTACTTGTATTATTCCATATATTGATTTTGTTTTAAGATAAGATGAATAATTAAATCCTCCTTGATTTCTTTGTGTAGATGGTCTTTGGTATTTACCAGTTATTTTTACTAAATTCCCATATTTTACATTTTGGTTTTGCTTTTTCTTTATGTAACAATAAAACTTTTTATTTTTAATTTCTAATCCATTTATAGATATTATTTTTATTTCATACCTATCTTTATTTTCTTTTTCTATTTTATTACTAGATATTACTCCTATAGCTTCTATTTCTCTTGAATTTTCAAGCTTATCATATATTTCTTCATATTCTTTTTGTTTTATTGTTACATACTTATATCCTAAAAAAGATGTTACAATAATTATTATAATAACAGTTATGTTAAAGGAAATCTTTATATATCTAAAATATCTTTTCAAAGAAAATAATTTAAATTTACTTCTTTTCTTTTTTACGTGTATTAAATACTTATTTATTACTAAAGCTACTATTAAAATATATAAAAGGACTATACTTTTTAAGCATAGCCCCATTATTATTCCTAATATATATCCTATAGTAGCAACTACTATTGGTCTTTGTTTCATTTTCCTCCTTGAAGTACCATTTAAAATTTTATTTTAATATTCTCCTTGCTCCCTTATAGCTTCCTGCAGTATTTACATTACCTATACATACTCCTGAATTTTTATTTGCAGCATGTATAATTTTATTTCCACCTATATATATTGCAACATGACCAGTATATATAACCAAGTCTCCAGGAGCTAAATTACTTTTACTTACTGATACTCCACAATTTAATTGTGAATCTGAATAATGTGGTAAATTTACTCCAAAGTGTTTATATACATATTGTGTAAAACCTGAACAGTCAAATCCTGAAGGTGATGATCCACCATGTTTATATGGTGTTCCTAAAAATTGTCTTGCATATGCAACTACTGATGATGCATTTCCTGATACTGGTCCTGCTGATTCTTGTGAAGTCTTTGCTTCCCTTATATCAGCAGATCTTGATGTAGTTGTAACTTCGACTTTAGAATCGCCTAAATATTGTGTTGAAATGTACCCTATAAGTCCATTTACTCTACATTTGCTCCATTGCCCATCTTCTGAAATAATTTCTATAGTTGTATTTTGAGGTATTTTACCTACTATTTCAGAAGTTGTATTGTTTTCTTTTCTTAAATTAACTCTTTCTGGTTGAACATATAATGTTTTTATTGCTGGTGCATTTAAATCAGCTTCTTTTTCTGCAGCTTCTGCTGCTGCTTGTTCTTCTGCTGCTTTAACACTATCATCAGCTTGTTTTTGTTCTTCGGTTTTTAGTTTTTCTTCCCTAATCCATCCTCTTGTATTTAATTCTTTTACTTCGATAAATGCCCATCCATTTATGTTTTTTAAGACACTTACTTCTTGGTCTTGTTTTACTTCTATAACGTTAGTTGCATTAATTAATGGTACTAATTTCATTTTTGTATCAACTGCAACAAAATATTTACTTGTTTTACTTTCTTCAGCTACATTTTCTGTATCTGATACATTTTCTTCATTAACATCTGTTGTGTTTTCTTTAGTTGTTTCATCTTTTTCTATTGTGTTTATGCTTAGTAGGTCAGTTTTAAGATATCCTGTTGTTCCTTTATATTCTACTTTGCACCATTCCCCTGAATTTTCTAAAACATTTACTTCTTCATTTAAAGAAACTTGTTGTAATATTCTTGAATCTGAAGAAGCTGTTTCCCTAAGGTTTGCTGTATCGACTAAAACCTTTGCTGTGTTTGCAGCTAAACTCATATTTAAGAACATAAAACTTACTAATGAAAGAATTGCAAGTGTCAGAATGCTCTTAATATTCATTTTACTTTTCATTTTCTTCTCCTTTTTCATTGAAATTTTTCAACACGTAAATATTATACCTTATTATTTAAAATTTGTCAAATTTTCCAATTTTTAAAAGAGTAAAATAGGGTTTAAATGCTTATCTCCGTAAGCATTTAAGTATTTTTGTAAAATATAAAAGAAAGCTTAAAATTAAGCTTTCTTTTCATTATATATTACTTTCCACAAGAGGTAATAATTGTTTCTTTCTAGAAACAACTCCTTCTAAAAATACTTTATCATTTTCTAGATGATGTGATTTTTCTATTACATCTGTTCTATTTCCTAATACAATTAGTTCTGAATTACTATTTAATATATCAGTTATTGCTAATACACAAACATCTAAATTATTCTTTTCTATTTCATTATTCATTGCTTCTTTAAGCTTTTCTTCTCTTTTTAATACATCATCAATACTTACAGTATTTACTTGTGCAATAACGCATTTAACGCCATCTTTTTCAAACTTTTTAGCATCTAAATTAACTAATTCTTCTTCTGTAAAATCATCTAAATCTGTTCCTGCTTTTAACATATCTAATCCATATTCATTAACATCAATTTCTGCTATATTTGCTAATTCTTCTAATGCTTTTTTATCATGCTGAGTTGTTGTTGGTGATTTTAATAATAATGTATCAGAAATTATTGCACTTGCCATCAATAATGCTTCTTTTTTATCTATTTCTACATTAGAACACTTAAATTGTTTATATAGGATTGTAGATGTACAACCAAATGGTCTTGCTGTATAAAATAGTGGTTCTGCTGTTTCAAAATTACATATTCTATGATGATCTACTACTTCTAATATTTTTGCTTTTTCTATACCATCAACACTTTGACTAAATTCATTATGATCTACTAATATTACTTCTTGTCCTTCTTCGACACTATCAAGAAGCTCAGGAGCTTCTATTTTTGCATAGTCTAATACATATTGTGTTTCTTTATTTATATTTCCTAATCTAACTGCTTTTACATTACTATTTCCTTTTTTTTCAATCAATATTTCTTTTACTATTGCTGAACATATTGTATCTGTATCTGGATTTTTATGTCCAAAAATTAAAATTTCATTACTCATTTTATTTCTCCTTTTCTTTACTACTCTTCATGTATTTCAAACATATCTTTACCTTCGCCACATACTGGGCATACCCAATTATCTGGTAAATCATCAAAAGATGTTCCTGGTTTTACACCAGCCTTTTCATTTCCAAATTTCGGATTATATATGTATTTACACTCAACACATTCAAATCTTTCATCTGTACTTTTATCTCTTTTAAAGTTTTTGTATCCTAATGCTATTGCTGCTATAACCATTAGCAAGAATGATAAAGCTTTCCATATTCCACTATCAAATAAGATTATTGCAAACAATCCAAATGATGCACTTATTCCATATAATATTAAAACTGCTTGTTTTTGACTAAATCCCATTCTAACTATTCTATGATGTAAATGTCCTTTATCTGCTTTAAATACTGCTTTTATTGATTTTCCTTTTATCAATCTTCTTATAATTGCCCATAATGTATCAAATATAGGTAACCCTAGTACTATTATTGGTAATACTATTACTACTGCAGTATACGTTTTTGCAATTCCTAATATGGAAATTATCGAAATTGCATATCCTAAAAAATTAGATCCTGTATCTCCAATAAATGTTTTTGCTGGAGCAAAGTTAAATGGTAAAAATCCAACTAAAGCTCCTGTTAAAGCTGTTATTAGTACTACTGCTATGGCTGGTGAACCATTTAATATAAATATTATTAATAGTGATACTGATGAAATTGCTGTTATTCCTGATGATAGTCCATCCAATCCATCAATTAGATTTATAGCATTTGTAACTCCTACTATCCATATTATTGTTATTATTATTTGTAGCATTTCACCTAAATCAGATACTGCAAAATATGGTATATCAATATCACTAATTCTTATTCCAAATGATACTGCAATTATTGCTGCTACAAGTTGTCCTGCAAGTTTTGCTATAGGTTTTATTGTCTTTATATCATCAATTATACATGTTATTGCAATCACTATTATTCCTAAGAAAAATCCTAATAACTTTTTTCCATATTCATCTGAATCAAATAAAAAAATACTTCCTTCTATACTCATTACAATTATTAAATATATAACTGATACAAGGAAACCTAATATTACTGCCGGTCCTCCAAATTTTGGCATTGCTTTTTTATGCATTCTTCTTTTATCTTTTGGTATATCTACTGCCCCTACTTTTCCTGCAATTTTTATTGTATATGGTGTTGCCATTAAAGCAACTATAAATGCGAGTAGAAAGGCTATTGCTATATTTCCCCACATAATATACCTCCATTTGATTATTTCATGTTTTCTGCTTCTATTTCTTCAATTATTTCTACTCTATCTGCATGTCTACCACCTTCAAATTCTGTGGCTATCCATACTCTAAAAATACATATTGCTTCATTTTCTGTTATATAGTCAGCTCCTAAAGCTAATACATTTGAGTTGTTGTGCATTCTAGAATATTTAGCTTTTTCTTCTGTATCACAATTTGCACATCTAATTCCTTTAAATTTATTTGCAACAATATCCATACCAATTCCAGAGCGGCATATTAGTATTCCTTTTTCACATTCTTTGCTTTGTATTTTTTTGGCGACTTCTTTTGCTATGTCTGGATAATCTACTGGATCTCCATTATAACAACCACAATCATTATATTCTATATCTTTTTCTTCTAAGTATCTTTTTAATTGCTCTTTAAGCTTATATCCCCCATGGTCACAACCAATTGCTATCATATGTATCACTCCATTCATACTTTTTATCTATCTCAATATATCATAACTTAGTGGATTTTACAATCTTTTTCATTTAAAATACATATTTTTCTTTATATACTTGCAAAATCTTTAAAAATATGTTAAAATAGCATATGTTAGATTAAT